>CALUVK010000062.1 GCA_944324205.1 Candidatus Gastranaerophilales bacterium
TCGGTAAATATTAACTAGCTTGTAAGTATACTTCCAGACATGCCGTCATTCAGAAGGAGCGACAGCGACTGAAGAATCTCTTGTAGTCGGGTGATGCTTGAATTTACCATGGGATAATTGTCACGAAATATTAAGAAATATTTTTTAAAATTAAAAGATTTGATATAATACTTGATATAAACTTATATCTTGGAGGAAGTATGAAAGAACGCGAAAGCAATGTATTGTCACTGTTAGAAGATAAGACAAATATTTATGCACGTAAAATTGCACTCGGCATGAAAACCCAGTTTGGCTGGAAAGAGCTTACGTATGACGGCTTAGGTCTTATGTCAAGGAGGCTTGCTGCATATTTAATGAATGATTTGGGACTTAAAAGAGATGAAAAACTTGCGATTTTGTCTGAATCAAAACCGGAATACGGTGCTTGTGTTTTTGCATCCGTTATTTCAGGGTTAATAACAGTCCCTCTGGATATAAAACTTACAAAATACGAACTCCAATCAATACTATCTGACTGTCTGCCTTCTGTTATGCTTGTTTCACAAACTTATATTGATAAGGCTCTGGAGCTTCAAAAAGTTATTCCGTCTCTAAAGCATATTATTGTTATGGATGAACATCCTGTTTACGACGGTTTGCAAAGTATTTACACAATCCCGAATAACTATACGTGCAAATGGAGACATCGTTCAAGAAAATCTACAGTGTTTATAATTTATACATCCGGTACAACAGGTTCTCCGAAAGGGGTCGAAACTACTTTCGGTAACATGCTTGCTCAGCTGAAAGGATTAAAAGAAACTTTTGACAAAGTACTGCCGTATGGCGATGTGAGAATTCTTTCAATACTTCCGATGAATCACCTGTTTGAAATGACTGTCGGTTTTACTACCTTCTTAAATTTAGGATTTTCGGTTTATTATACACATAATCTTAAGCCGAAAGATATTTTAAACGTAATGCGAGACCGGAAAATCAATTTTATGATAGTTGTTCCTGCGTTTTTAAAATTACTGAAAACAGGTTTAGAAGCGGAGATGAAAAATACATCTGAATTCTCGCAAAAAATGTTTCCAATTCTTTACCATTTTGCAAAATTTGTTCCATTTGTATGGGCAAAAAAGCTTATGTTCAGAAAAATTCATAAATGTTTCGGAGGAGCTTTTAAAGGCTGTATGTCTGGAGGCGCTCCGCTGGATTTAAATGTTGCAAAGTTTTTTCAAAGAGTAGGTATTCAGGTTTATGAAGTATATGGGCTTACTGAAACGAGTCCGATTGCAACTGTGAATATTGAACGTAACAGAGATTTACGTTCTGTCGGAAAGCCGCTTTCAAGTTATGAAGCAAAAACAGATCCAAAGACCGGTGAATTATTATTAAAAGGCCCTTCTGTTATGAAAGGTTATCATAATCAACCTGAACTGACGGCACAAGCTATTGATAAAGACGGTTGGTTTCATACCGGCGATATTGCAAAAATTGATGAAAAAGGACGTGTCTATATTACAGGCAGGATTAAAAATATGATAGTGCTCTCAGGCGGGAAAAAAGTTTTCCCGGAAGAGGTTGAATCAGTTTTAGAGAAAAGTGATATGTTTGCGGAAGTTTGCGTGTTTGGAGTCTCTCGTGAGGGGGGTGTCAAGGATGGAACAGAAGATATTGCTGCTGTTGTTGTTCCGACAGAAGAATTAAAAAACAAATATGATGATGAAACCCTTAATAAAATTATGAAAGACGAGGTTAAGCGTTTATCTCAAAGGTTGACTCCATATAAGCGCCCGATTAATATAACTGTTGTTAAACATTCTCTGCCCAGAACAAAGAAATCTACTGTTCAGAGAAATAAGGTAAAAGAATTAATAAAAGCATAATTTCAGGGCTGTAAGATGAATATAGTAGAAACGAAGATTTTAAAGATAGATGAGCCTTTAAAATTGGAATCGGGTCATGAACTTAAACAGATAGATGTTGCGTATGAAACATACGGGAATTTAAACCCGCAGGGAGATAATGCAATTCTTCTTTTACATGCACTTACAGGCGATGCCCATGCCGCAGGCTGGCATATAGGGGATAAAAAACCTGGCTGGTGGAATGATATGGTTGGCTCCGGTAAAGCTTTTGATACGGATAAATATTTTGTGGTATGCTCTAATATGCTCGGAGGCTGCAGCGGTACAACAGGGCCGAATTCCATAAATCCCGAAACAGGAAAAGAATATGGTTTGGATTTTCCGGTTATTACTATTGAAGATGTTGTAAAAGTTCAAAAAAAGCTTGTTGATTTTCTCGGAATTAAGAAACTTACGGTTGCCGGCGGTTCAATGGGCGGAATGCAAGCTCTGGAATGGGCTTTAACATATGGTGATATGATTGATAGAGTTATTGTGATAGCATCCACCCCGAGGCTTTCTGCTCAAAGTATAGCTTTTAATGCCGTGGGCAGAAACGCGATATTATCAGATCCGAATTTCAATAACGGAAATTATTATCACGGGGAAAAACCGGAAAAAGGACTTGCAATTGCGAGAATGATAGGTCATATTACATATCTTTGCGAAGAAGCCATGCATGAAAAGTTTGCAAGGAGGTTTCAAGACAAAGACGGGCCGGGATTTAATTTTGACATAGATTTTGAAGTAGAAAGTTATCTGGCGCATCAAGGCCAAACTTTTGTCGACAGGTTTGATGCAAATAGTTATCTCTATATAACAAAAGCCGTTGATTATTTTGATGTTGCCGGAAAATACGGTTCTCTCGAAAAAGCCTTTGAAAAAACAAAATCCAAGTTTTTGGTGATTTCTTTTACTTCGGATTGGTTGTTTCCGTCTTCTCAATCAAAAGAGCTTGTAAATGCGCTTATGAATAATAAAAAAGATGTTTCATATTGCGAAATTGACTCTCCCTGCGGACATGATGCTTTTCTTTTGGAGTACGAAGTTCAAACAAAAATCATAAGGAGTTTCTTATGCACAGATTAGAAGAACATTATACACGCTCTAAAGGACTTCATTTAAATTATTCTATTATAGCAGATATGATTGAAAGCGGCTCTGCTGTTTTGGATTTAGGCTGCGGTGACGGTACTTTAATGAAAATCCTTAAAGATAAAGGAGTTAAGGTGAGCGGCATCGATATTAACCAGGATAATATTGTTAAGTGTCTGGAAAAAGGGCTTTCGGTAATACAAGGTGATATTGATGAAGGTTTGCATGAATATCCCGATAAATCTTATGATTATGTTATTCTTAACCAAACACTGCAGGCAACGGAAAAACCGGATTATGTTATACGTGAAATGCTAAGAGCCGGGAAACGTGTTGTTGTAAGTTTCCCGAACTTCGGTTATTGGCGTGTCAGATTTTATCTTTTATTATTCGGAAAAATGCCAAAATCAAGAATTTTGCCGTTTGAATGGTATAATACGCCGAATATTCATCTGTTAACGACAACTGATTTTCAGAATTTTGCACAAAAGCATGATTTTAAGATAATAAAAAAAATCTGTATGCGAAGAGCAAAGCTTAGAAAAGGTATTTTTTATAAAATTTTTGATAATTTATTTACGGAAGAAGTGATTTATTTATGTACGAAAAATTAGTAGAAGTAAGAAATAAATGTTTGAATTGTCATAAATGCAGACTTGGCGATACAAGACATAATATAGTTTTTGATGACGGGCTGCCAAATCCGAAATTGATGCTTATAGGAGAGGCGCCGGGGTATTATGAAGATATGCAGGGAAAACCGTTTGTAGGGAAAGCAGGACAGCTGCTGGATAAAATTTTTGCTTCGGTGGGTTTGAACAGGGAAAAAGATGTTTATATTTGTAATACCGTAAAGTGCAGACCTCCTGAAAACAGAAATCCTCTGCCCGACGAAAAAGAAGCCTGTTGGGAATATCTTCAAGCACAGCTTGATATAATTAAGCCTCAAATTATACTTTTGTGCGGTAATGTTGCTGTTCAATCAATTTTAGGTAATGTCGGCGGTATTACTAAAATCCGTGGAAAATGGTTTGAAGGCGGCGATATTGTTCATGGTGCAAAGTTAATGCCGATATTTCATCCTTCGTATCTTCTGAGGAACGATACTCGCGAAAAAGGAGGACCGAAATGGCTTATGTGGCAAGATATTCAGGAAATAAAACGTGAATATGATAAACTGTAAAAAAAATTAATGGTGTATAAAGTTAATGTCACGTGATACGTGACATTAACAAAAAATATTAATAATAAAATGATTTATTGGTTTATGTTTATACAACCCTTGAAAGATGCCCAGGTTTTTTATCGCATTCTTCTTCTGTAGCAAACTTCGGAGAGAGCCATCCGCCTTTATATCCGGCATAGCCTAATCCGGCAAGGACTACAGCACTACCAGCTATTATAGAAGATTTTTTGTGAGCTTTGAACCACTGTTTTAATTTCCCGAAAGATGGCGCCTTGATTTCACCGGGCTTATCAACATTTGAACCGATAACACCTTCTCTTGTTATATCATGAGCATCTTTCTTAAACTGCTGTCTATATAGTTCGCCGGTAGGAATTTTTGATCTTGTAATAACCTGATTATTTTCCCAGCCTGTTTTAATATTTGCCTGATTCTTAAGAATTGTTTTAGCAACATCATCATTACGATGAGTAATTAGGCATCTTTCCAAACACTCAGCTATATCATCAGCCATAACTGAATCACGAAGTTTTCTTAAAGCATTTTTATAATCTTCATTTGCATCAAGGAACAATTCCAATTTCTTTTCCGGAATGTCACCGCCTATTACAGTTTTGTATTTTGTCGAAATTTCATTTTTAATTTTGTTATATACTTTATTAAATGCATTTTTAGCATCTTCATTTGCAGATTTCAGCATATCTTCTCTCGAATCAAAATATTGATGTTTAGTCTTAAATGCATCTGCAAGTTTAGCCTCATCTGCAATAGCAGGATCAAAATTCTTTTGCCCCAGCCCTTGCCCATTAGCTGTAATAGGAGTACATAACATCTTCTTTGCCTCAAGATCCGTTAACTCACAAGGAGCTGTTCTTGAAGGGAAGATTGCAGTGTCAGCCATCAATGCCATTGGCTCTCCTGGAGCAAAATCATCTAATAACATAACCCGGCCTTTAAAGAGCGGATCTTTTGTTAGTAATTCAGCGATATCTTTTACTTTTTGGCCTTCAACTTTGTCATTATTTAAATCTCCGCCCATAATAAGCAGTGTGTCCATATCGCCGGTTTTTTGTATATAATTTTTGAACCCGTTCAAAACTTCATCAAAAGCTTTCTGGAAGTCACCGCGCCCCCAGCTTACAACTACCTTAACATCTTCACCCTTTTTAAGTTTTGAAACATATTTATCAATATCAATATTTTGTATAATTGGCATTTGACCTGCCATACCTTTTCTAATAATTGAAGTACCTTCTCCAGGTTTGCTCCAGGCATTAGTCACTTGATTAAAATATTGAACATTGTCATATTTTGAAGAAAATCGAGTAAGAAAATTTATCTTATTTTCCGTTTTCATTTTTCTTAATTGTTCAAGAGTAAGTGTTTCACGATCTTTCTCTGTGAACATCTTTAACGGTTCAATAACTTCTTCAGTACCGTTAGCAAGTTTTACTTTTTGGGAAGAGTTATATCCTGCTAATCCCACTTTTGTAAATGCAGAGTTTTTTGAATTATGCGGATTTGTTAAACCAATGGCAACGCCTTTTTCCACAAGCTCCTTCATATCATCACATATATATGGTGCAATTTCTTTATTTTTAACAAGTTCATCAAGATAACCTTGAGATACAACTCCAAATGATTGCAAATAACCGCTTTTTCCATAATGTATTGGAATACTTATTGCCGAACATTTATTTTTTGCATTTAAACTTTCCAGAATCTTCTTAAAGAAAGTATCTTCTTGCTTACCCCCAGTAACGATTGCTTCTCTTAGTTCTTCCGATTTTGTTAAGGCTTTTAGTTCTTCTGGAGTAAATATATTTAAATTTACTATCATACTCCTTGGAGACGTAATGCCGATATAACCATCTCCAAGATTATGACCTATTTGCATAGGTTTTTTGCCCTTAAAATATTCTAAACCTTCAGCATTTTTTTGAGCCATATAGTGTGTTGTATAAGCAGCCTGTGAATCTGAACAAACTACCGTACCCGGATCAAAATCTCCCATTTTTTTAGAGATATCTTCCATACATTCAACAACAGCTTTATCAAATTTAGCATAAGGGTCTCCATTCCAAGATCTTACAATATCCTTAACTTTTGACGAATATTGATTTGCAGAATATGGCTTAGGATCATATGCAGTAGCCTCTGTAAATACCATAAATACATCATCTTTAAAAGGCTGATTATTTGCATCAGAGACGACTTTTAATAGTTTAACAGGAGCATCTTTCTGCATCCCCCAACTCATTTTTTTGTCTGCGACTTCCTCTAAAAGCCAATAATCTTTACGGGCTTCTAAAGCATCTTTGACAGTTGTCTTAGATAAATCTGATTTTATGTAAACAGGCTGTCCAACTTTATCTTTTAACGGGTGTCCTTCCGGTAAACCTTCCGGAACTCTGGGCAATTCAACACTTACTTTTTGAAAATCTTTTGCATCATCAGCGCACTCATACTTAACAAGACCATTATAAAAAGGTGTAACAAAAACTGCTTTTCCCTTTTCAGTAGCAGAAGCATTATTCAATTGTTGATAATCTTGAACAACAGTAGCAACCCCACCGGCTTGGTTAAAAGGTTTACATTCCGCTACTACATGCAAAACATGATTCTTATTTCCGCCCCTAAACGATATTACGCTCATTCCTTCCGGAATATTTCCCGACTGTGGTTCTGTTACCTTTGCACCCCTGGCTCTTGAAACTTTCAAACCAGTATAATCCGTTCCGATTGCGTTAATTCTCATAAACGACTCCTTACACACATAACTTCTATATATATAAAAATCCACACATAAAAAAAATTAACCTTTTATCCCTCAATATTAAGAAATATTAAGTAAATTTTTGTTACAATCTCTAAATATATCGTATCAAATAATAATTTGTTTGCAATAGACAAGAGGACAATGATTTGTAAATTTTTGTAACGGTTTTTTAGTTTATTTTCTTTAAAAAAGCAATTTTTCTTAAAACAAATACTTTATATAAGTAAGGTTAGATAAATATAGGTTAGGTAGGTATGATTAATAACATTACGAATATGGACGTGCGTCCGCAGATGGCGGTCGCTAAGCCGACGGCATCCGTACAAAATATGGGCATGCCTCCGATTCTCGGGTTTAAGACGCCGCAGTTAAAAGAAAAAGCTAAAATCCAGGTTAAGAAGGTAAAAAGGGGCGACAATCTGCTTATCCCCGGAATCATTGATGATGATTATGTTGATATCGTTGAAGAATACGTGACAATAAAGAATGATAACAGTCCGCAGGATAACTTTTTTGCAACGCATCTCAACAATCCCGTTAAAATAAAGCGTAAAATGAAATATCTAAAGAATTGTTATCTGATAGATTTTATTCAATCACCTAAACCCAGATGCGGGCTTGGAACAGAGGCAATAAAAAATCTTGCAGAAAAAGCCATGTTTGATACAAGGGCTCAAGGGAGAATTGTGACCTATTCTGTCCCTATGATAAAAGAGATGTCGCCTGCTCTCTTTTTCTACAAGCTCGGCTTTAGATTTACTTCACCTGAAGCCAACAAATATATGGAAGAATGTATTGCAAAGAAAATGCCGGATATTCCTGCGCAGACAGGCATGATGTTTTTACCGAAATCAAATTTACATAAACTTCTAAGATATGGAGAAATGTTTTAATCTATGATAGAAGCTCACTATACTACAGATACAAAAGTTAAACCTGCAAATGTCGGAGTAGCGCATGCTCCGCTTGAACTACCCAAGCATAAACCGTTTTCAAATGACGCAGCGGAACAGAAAATGCAGGCTATTAATACTGATATTTATGTTGCGGCAAGAAAGGAGAAAAAAGAACATGAATTCAATAAAAAACTGTATTTTAAGATTTTTGGCGGAGTTACTTTACTTACCGCAGGTATCGCCGGTGTGTATAAAATCAGAAATTTCTTTAGAAAATCTTAATTAG
>CALUVK010000063.1 GCA_944324205.1 Candidatus Gastranaerophilales bacterium
GCTTAAACTTCCACTCTTCTTGCGGTATGGCGTTTTCCATAGTTGTTCTCCTCCTGCGTGTAGAAAATTCTACTCCTAATTTAACCATATACAAAAATAAATTACAAGCTCAAAAAAAAGCTTGCCTTAGAGGCAAGCTTTAATATCTTCTGCTATTAAATCAGGAGTTAAATGATATCTCTCATAAAGTGTTTCAAGCGGGACTCTGTCCGTAAATTCTTTTTTCGAACCGTAGTTCAAGACTTTCATACCGGAAGTTCCGTAAAATCTTGTGATTTTTTCGCCAAAACCGCCGTCGAGTTCTCCGTCTTCAAGCGTAATTACAATATCATGCTCTTGTTTTAAACCTTCAAGCATTTCTTCATCAAGTCCGGTAATAAACCTCGGATTAATCAATGTTGCATTAATACCAAGTTTATCGGAAAGCACAGCTTTAACTTTTTTACCCCGTTCAAAAAATGTGCCTAGTCCTATTATTGCAACTTTTGAACCTTTTTCTTCAAGCTTATATTTATTCAATACGGAATAGTCCGTGTCATCATCTTTTCCGCTCACAAAGGCTGCACTTGCCGGAACTCTTATAGCCACCGGATATTTTGTCTGCTCAACAGACCAATCCAGCATCCTTAAATATTCCTCTTTACAAGTCGGAGCGAGATAAACCATATTAGGAATATTGGAAATCAAAGGAATATCAAAAGTTGTAAGGTGAGTTGCGTCAGCCCCGGAAATTCCGCCCCAAAAAATAAGCAGAGTGGCAGGGTTACTGTTCAAGGCCAAATCTTGAGAAAGCTGATCATAAGTTCTTTGAACAAAAGAACTCATCATTGCAAGAACAGGCTTTGCACCTCTTTTGGCAAGACCTGAAGCAAAGGCTACAGCGTGTTCTTCAGCGATACCTACATCCGTATACTGTTTGCCGAGTTTTTCTCTAAACTCCGGTGTAAAACCGCTTACCCCCGGAGTTGCAGGAGAAATTACAATTAATGAATCATCTTTTTCAGCTTTTTTCTCAAGATAATTTCTTGTTATTGTTCCGTAATCTTCTCCGGAAGCTTCAAATTTGAAATCGGGATTTAATTCACCGGGAATTATCCAATGATAATGTTCCTTGTTATGTTCTGCAACATCAAGTCCTTTGCCCTTTATCGTATGCATATGAACAAGTACCGGATGATTTGCGTCTTTAACTTTATTAAATAACGCTATAAGCTTTTCTATATCGTGCCCTTCTTCAATATAACAGTAATCAAAACCTAAAGCTTTGAAAAAGTTACACTCAGCCTTACCTTTAGTTTCTTTTAAAAGTTTTAAGTTGCTGTATAATCCGCCCTGATTTTCAGCAATCGACATATCATTATCGTTAACAACAACAATAATATTACTGTTGAGAACCGCAGCATTATTCAAACCTTCATAAGCTTCACCGCCGCTTAGGGAACCATCTCCGATTATTGCTACAACATTTTCTTTGCCGCCTTTTAAGTCTCTTGCTTTGGCAAGCCCCGCAGCTAAACTTACGGAAGTTGCTGTATGCCCGATTTTAAACCAATCATGTTCACTCTCTTCGGGTGCTGTATAGCCCGTATAAGTATAATATTTATCCGGGTCGGTAAATCCTTCTTTTCTTCCGGTTAAAAACTTATGCGGGTAACATTGATGCGACACGTCAAAAACAAGTTTATCATCAGGAGAGTTAAATACGTAATGCAATGCAATCGTAGCTTCTACCATACCTAAATTCGGCGCTAAGTGTCCGCCGGTTGCATTAACTTTCTTTACTATATAATGTCTTATCTCCTTCGCAAGCTCGTTCATTTCAGAAAGAGAAAGCTTTTTAACGTCTTCTGGAGAGTTTACTTTATCTAAAATACTTGCAGTTGTTTCCATTTATTTGCTCCTTTCTTCATAACTATTATTATAATACATTCTGATAGCAGCTATCAGTCAATAAGAAAATCTTGCTTTTTTTATTTTATCTTATCTCATCGCTTCTTCCCTTTATCCTCTATTATACTAACCTTTACCCCCTTACCCCTTTACCCCTTTACCCCTTTTATCCCCGATTATCGGATGAAAAGAATTTTAATTTGATTTTTAATCAGGAGGAAAGGAGATTTTTTTATGTTTTATGACATCTTAAAAGCAAAAGATACGGTTAATCTTGACGGCGGTAAATTTGAACGCAAAATCTTGCTGGAAAATAATAACAGCTCGCTCAGTATTATTGCATTAAAGAAAGAAGAAATTATTGATACGCATGCTTCATCTGCGGATGCTGCCGTTTTTGTTCTTGACGGTGAAGTCGAGCTTCATTTTGATGCAGAAAAATTTAAAGTTGACAAAGGAGAAATTTTAATGTTCAAAAAAGATACTGAACATAAAGTCCTTGCTCTGAAAGACAGCAAATTTTTATTAATAAAAATTTAACCAAAAATCGGGAGGCAAAAAATGCCTCCTTATTTTTATTATATCTTTTTATATTTATCATTAAGCCACCCTCAAAAAATATCCGGCATTCAGACCTGTCTCAAAAACTCTAATGTAACTCAGCATCTATTGTAATACATTAGCGCGCATTGAGAAACAAAGTAGGGTAGACTTCAGTCTACCAACAAACATAAACAACACTAACATCAATCACACAGTCATTCAGAGGCTCGAAAAGAGGGTATTAAAACGTGAAAGGAATGATTATTACGAGAGCCGAAGAATCTCTGGGGGTAGTGAATAGTAAATAGGAATAAGTTAATAAGTTAATAAGAGATCCTTCGGGCGGGTTGGGTATAAACTGACCTGAATTCTATTTATCCTTCGTCCTCTGGATGACGGTTTGTTTTGAAGTGACACATTCCAACCTACCTGTCATGCTGAACAAGCCGGTGGATGTAAATTTTAAAGATAAAGTTTTACCATGAACCGAGGCGCGTTTCAGCATCTTACCAGCTTGGAAGTAACAATTAAAACGTTGGTAAGATCCTGAACAGTTCGACAATCAGTATGGAATTTATCTACTCCACTCTTTTATTTACCTTCGATTTTCTACACTTTCAGGATGACAGTCAGAAGTTAGTGAATAGAGGTAGTTAAGTTAATAAGAGATTTAAAGTGGGTGGTAATTCTAACAATAATGATAATAAAGAATATTATTGTACTAGAGATAATTACAGAGGATTTACTTTAATAGCTTATAGCGAAAGTACTTGTGATTATTTTAAAATTGACAAAAATAATACCGGTATCTGTGATAAAGGCTATTTGCTAGAGCAACTTTTTATAATCATGCGCCATCTGGGTCCCTTATTCATTAGTGTTGCGATTGCTGTTTGAATATAGTACAATTTAAGCATGCCAAGATTAAATAAGTATATAGCTTCAACAGGTATATGTTCCAGAAGGAAGGCTGATGAACTCATTCTGGCCGGTCGAGTACGTGTTAATGACAAAAAAATTGAAGAATTAGGGTTTTATGTAAGAGAAAAAGATCGGGTTTATGTGGACGATAAGCTTGTAAAGCCGCAGAAACTGGAGTATTACAAATTTTACAAACCTGCCGGTTATATAACAACTACAGAGGATGAGAAAGGGCGTAAAACTATATATGATATAATTCCTCCGGAACTTGGTCATTTAAAACCAGTTGGCAGGCTAGATAAAGATTCTACAGGACTTATTATTCTTACAAATGATGGAGAATTTATTAATGAAATGACACATCCATCTATAAAAGTTCCTAAGGTTTATATTGTTACAATAAAAGGTAAATTTACTCCCAATGATGCAGAAAAGATGTTACACGGAATAGAGATAGACACTGATACCGGTGAAAAGAAAATTGCTTATGCAGAAACTTTACCGATAGAAATAAGTCCCAAATCTTCGCAAATTCAAGTGGTATTATATCAAGGAATAAATAGGCAAATAAGAAGAATGTTTGCCAAGCTTGGATATGAGGTCGAACATTTAAAGCGAATTCAGCATGCAACAGTTACTCTTGAAGGATTAAAAAAAGGGCAGGTTAAAGCAATTAAGCCCAAGCAGGTAAAAGAGTTAAAAGCTTATATTGCCAAAATAAAGAGGGAATATGCAAAAAATTGCAATAACGGGTAATATTGCTTCCGGTAAATCCGAAGTGGAGAAGATTTTATTGTTAAAAGGATATCCAGTTTTTGATACGGATATAATGGCGCATGAAATATTGGGGAATGTTGATAGAAAAAAGCTGGGAGAAAAGGTTTTTAGAGACTCCAAGGCTAAAAAGAGGCTGGAGGAATATATTCATCCAAAAGTAAAAGCAAAAATTTTAGAAATTTTTAGTAAAAATTATGATGTGGTTTTTATATCTGTTCCGCTACTTTATGAAACAGATTTTTACAAGCTTTTTGATAAGGTAATATTAGTTGCTTGCGATGATAATATAAGGCTGCAGCGTCTAATGAAGAGAAATTGTTTTTCAAAAGAAGAGGCTTTATTGAGGATAAATGCGCAAATTCCTCAAAATGAAAAAATTTCAAAAGCAGATTATGTTATATACAATAATTCAACAAAAGAAGCTTTAGCAAATGATATGGAAGAAGTTCTTTCTAAATTATTTAAGTAAAATTTTGAGAAATCTTCTACTTTATTTGCTTTTCATATTAATTCGTGCTAGAATAAATTTTGCCGTACTCCACGGGGACTTAGCGGATCTCTCGACCCGAACGCTTAGCGGGGTGCAGAGCCTGCTGTGAGGGGTGCAGATAAATTGTCTATGTTTGTAAAATTGTTGATATTTTAGATTATGGTGGCGTAAGATATCGAACCGTGTCAGGATGGAAACATAGCAGCACTAAGGTAACACTTGCGGGTGCTATACTTCTAAAAAGTAGATTTTATAAGCAAAACCAACTTAACTGTATTTCGATAGGCAGTGGTACGGTTTTTATTTAGAACATTCTTACCAATTTTCTTACTTCTTTTAAAATCTCTTTTGCTTTTACTCTGGCTTTTTCAGAACCGTCTCTTAAGATTTGTTCGACAATTTCCGGATGCTCTTCATAATATTTCCGTTTTTCTCTTATAGGAGCAAATTTTTCATTGATTTTAGCACCAAGCTGTCTTTTGCAGTCCGCACATCCTCTGCATCCTTTTTCGCATTCAGAGCGGATAGTTTTGATTTCTTCTTCCTCTCCGAATATTTTCCAGTATTTGAAAGCAACTTCGCACTCATCCGGATGTCCTAAATCATCTTTTCTCATTCTGCTTCTGTCCGTAATTGCAGACATTACTTTTTTGGCCGTAACTTCTTCACTGTCAGAGATTTTAATATCATTATTAAAAGATTTTCCCATTTTATTGCCGTCTAATCCGCATAATAAAGGGCAGTTATTCAACAGCGGCTGTGTTTCTTTGAAGAATTCGGTTTTATAAATATTATTAAATCTTCTTGCGATATCTCTGGTTAATTCAACATGCGCAACCTGATCAATACCAACCGGAACAAAATCTGCATTAAAAGAGAGTATATCCGCAGTCATAAGAACCGGATAGCCCATAAGCCCGTAATTAATTTGAGAAGCAAATCCTTCCTTTGAGCGCAGAATTTTTGCCATATCTTTCAGGTTAGGATCTCTCTCAACCCAGTTTTGGGGGGTTATCATACTTAAATATACGTGCAGTTCAGCAGTTTCCGGAATTAAAGACTGCACATAAATTGTTGCTTTATCAGGGTCAATTCCGCTTGCAAGCCAATCTGTTGCGACATCAATAATATCCTGCTTTAAGCCTTCAGTTTTATCATATTTTGTAGTAAGAGCATGCCAGTCAGCAATAAAATAGTAGCAATTATATTCATCCTGAAGTTTAACCATATTTTCAATAACTCCGAGATAATGCCCCAGATGCAATTTCCCGGTGGGTCTCATGCCGGTAAATACTATTTTATCGCTTTTCATTATAAATCCTTTCGTTGCTTGATGAGTCTTAAAACTTTGATTTCGCCGTTATCCAAATCCGTAAAAATTTTCTTATTTCCGGCTTTAATATTTTCATTTCCGGCAATAATCTCAAAATCATTCTTTTTTCTTACATTCGGAACTCTTACTGTAATTTTATACTGCGGATTTTTAAAATCAAGATTTCCGAGAACAATTACTGATTGATTTTTATAATTTCTTTCAAATGCGAAAACTTTTTCATTGTCGGTTTTTAGCTCAAAAAATTCGCCTTTGGTAATTAAATCGCTGTTTTTTATTCTAAATTCGAAAGCCTTTTTAAAATTATTCAAGATATTTTCATTTTCTCCTCCGGGTTTTCTGGAGAAGTTAAAAATATCCAGTTTGCCTCTGTGAACAAAATACGAATAATCGTCAGTTTCAGAATTTTCTGCCTTTGTATTTGCCCAGGAATAAAGGTACGCGTCGCCGTTAAAAAAACCGTCAATACAATAAGCGTTAAATGGCAATGTTGCATTAAGCCATGATATCATTATTGAGAAGTTCTCACCGTGCAGTAAAACAGGGCTTACTTCGTCATGCGTAGAAAAACTTAGTATTACGCTTTTAGGAGCTTTGTATGAATCGAGCAATTTTTTGTTAAACTTAATATGTTCCATAAATTGTTCTGCATTCCAGTCTTTTAGGTTGAAGAAGCTGCCGTAATAACCGTCAAAACCTGCTTGCAGTAATTTATCATAAGGAGTAAATACGGCATACAAGCTTGGCGGTTCTCTCCAAGAGTCGGAAGCTTCTGCAAGAAACATAAATTCAGGGTCTTTAGAGCGTGTATATTTAATAATTTCCTGCCAGAAAGTGAAAGGTTTTATTGTTGCAACATCCGCTCTAATACCGTCAGCTCCTATTTTTAATACTAAATCCACAAATTTTTTATGTGTGTCCAGAACATCCTGATTAAGTTTTTTATCTGTTCCTACGTTAAGCAGTCTGACATCTGTCCAATCTGTCGGTACAATGGAGCATTGGCGGCTGTCTTTTATGAATAATTCAGGATGAGTTAAAAATAAATCATAAGCTCCGCAGCTCGGGAGATCAATTATTACTCGGATATTACGCTTGTGGCACTCTTCAACAAACCTTCTCGCCTGTTCAATGTCATTAAGTTCAGAGTTTTTATCGACAAGCTGAGGATTAATGCTCCAAAAATCAGCCGCAGAATATACAGACCCTGCCGTTCCTAAAGCCTTAAGTCTTCCAATTGGGGTAATCGGGAGTACATGCAGAGTGTTGAACCCCAAATCTTTAATTTCATCAAGCCTTTCAACTGCATTCAAAAAATTTCCGCATTCTTCTCCTTCATCAATAATTTCATTACCGTTGATGTCTTGAGCATTAAAAGTTCTGATATTAATAGCACAAATTCTTGCTTTATTATTTAAAAATAAAGTTCTTAAATCATTGTTTTCTCCCGCGAAAACAGGAGCTGTAAGCGCTGCTATTAATATATAAGTAAACAGACTTTTTTTCATACTACTCCTTAATCTGAAAAACGCATTTTACACAATGCGCTTTTGGCTGGAGGACTAAATTATCCTCTAAATCGTACATTTTAGCAATTCTTGTAACAAGAGGTTCGCCGCAGAGCGGACATCTTAAATTTGTTTCTCTGTTTAAAATTTTTCTTTTTAAAACCTCAATAGTATCATCGCTAACAACATCAAATTTATATTCTCTTTCACGCTCTTTTAATTCTTTAATAGAACATTTAAGAACTCTTGCAAGCTGCTGTCTTTGGGTAACAGACAAAAACAATTCTTTTCCTGATTCAATATCTTCAAGAATTTCTAATTTGATACTGGTTTTTTTAGCCAGTCCGTTTACCGATAACCCGGCTTTTTCTCTTTTTTTTTGAATAAATTCTGCCAAGCTTTCCATAATTGTAATTATATATTATAAAGCATGTCCGTCAATCTTAGATTAAGAATCAAATGTAATTGTAAATAAATGTAAAAATTTACTTTTTAATGTGTTACTGTTTTTTGAGAATGTGGCATTAATAAAGTATAATAATCAAGGATATGATTGTATGTCAAAGAAGTTAGCAGAGCAGT
>CALUVK010000064.1 GCA_944324205.1 Candidatus Gastranaerophilales bacterium
GGGTTGGGCATAAACGGACCCAAATTCTATTTACCCCTCCGCCCTCTGGATGACGGCAGGATTGGAGGTTATGGATGGGAGTCAGTTAGGGCTTTGGATGACGACAGATTTTTAGGCTTTGGATGATGGTATATTTTGAAGTGGTACAATCCCGTTTTCCCGTCATTCAGAGGCTCGGGAAGGGGAGAATTAAAATGTGAAAAGAATAATTTCCCCACCAGAGCCGAAGAATCTCAAAGTTTAATTATGATTTTTTCAAACAATTTTTATACTAATTCACATTGTTATAATCAGCAATTATAGCCTGTTATACTGATATTTATTCCGCTTGCAAAACTTATATGTTTATAATAATATAATCTTATGGCGACATGGCCAAGTGGTAAGGCAGAAGCCTGCAAAGCTTTTACCCCCGGTTCGAATCCGGGTGTCGCCTTTTTAAATTCAAATATAGAACTATTTCAGGCTTATTAAAAGTATCACAAATCTAGAGTTGTATGGAAAATATTGAATTAAAAAGATTTTGGGAGCAAATTAAAGAAGAATTAATAGGAGTTTTACCGGAAAATGCTCATCCTTGGATTTATCCTCTTGAAGTTTCCGGCTATGATAAAGGAGTCTTAACTTTGGTTACGGGCCAAATGATAGGACGGGATTTATTAAGAAAAAATCATACGGTACAGATGAATGAAGTTTTACGCCGTATATCAGGTGAGACTGATGCAAGAGTTGTTATTATTTATGACGAAACATCTGCAAAAAAACTGAAGAAAGAAACAGAAAAATTTCAGAAAAAATTTAATGATGCTGAAATAAAAGAACAGGCAATAGAAAATCTATCTAATATGCAGTCTGCTTCTAATCTTAATTTGAAATATAAATTTGAGAATTTCGTTGTGGGAAAAAACAGTAAATTTGCTTATTCTGCTGCTATGTCTGTAGCTAAAAACCCTGCAGGAAAATATAATCCTCTATTTATATATGGAAATTCAGGTTTGGGAAAAACCCACCTTATGCAGGCTATTGGACATTATACTATTTTTAACAATCCCGGATTAAAAGTTAAATATACAAAGACAGAGGATTATATTAATGATTTTATTACTAATAGTCGTAAAAATCCTAATGGTAATATAGAAAATATGTCAAAGTTTAATCGTAAATACACTAATATTGATATAATTTTAATTGATGATATTCAGTTTATAGAGTCAAAAACCAAAACAATGGCGCAAATGCAGCATACTTTTGATAGTTTATATAATAAAGGCAAACAAATTGTTATAACATCAGATAGAGTTCCTAAAGAAATTCCGACACTTACGGAGGCTTTGTGTTCAAGATTTGAAATGGGGTTGATGGTAGAAATGACTCCTCCTGATTTTGAAACCAGATTAGAAATTGTAAAAAAACTTGCTATAGATAATGATTTGAAATTTGAAGAAGATGCATTAAAATACATTGCAGAACATTTTACCAATAATGTCCGAGAGCTTGAAGGAGCTTTTACAAGAGTTTGTGCTTATGCTGAAGTATCAGAGCAGGAACTTACACTCTCTTTAGCCAGAGAAGTTTTAAAATGCAGTAATATAGAAAAAGAAATAAGTTTTGATAAAATTGCAAGAGTAACAGCAAGTTATTTTAATGTAGATATAAAAGATATAAAAGGAACTGCCAGAGGTCAAAAAGTTTCACTTGCAAGACATGTTTCGATATATTTGTGCAGGGAAATTACTAATCAAAGTTTTGTCAATATAGCTAAATATTATGGCAAGAAACATACAACGATTATGTTTGCTCATGACAAAATTAATAAAGAAAAAAATGCTAATCAGGAAATTTCAACAGCATTAAGAGAAATTAGACAGGTGTTAAAAGTTTTATAGCTAACTTGCTACTCGTTTTTATAAAAATTTTATGATACATAATAATTATAAACAGGGATGGTAAATTTAATTTACTATAATCGGAGTATTTTTATATGTTAGATAATATAAAATATTTGATGTGTTTAAAATCGGTTGATAAATGTATTTCAGAAAATCAATTTGATTTGGCTTTAGAAAAATTAAATTTTTTAATAAAAGAAGAGTATAAGCCCTCCGAAACCTTTCTCAAGCGGGGAAAGCTTTGTCATAAACTTTTAATGCTTGATGATGCTTATTCGGATTTTACTTATATTATTACTCACTGTGTAAAAAAAGAAGAAGCTTATTATGAGAGATTATATTTAAATTTTGAAATCGCAAATTATTATGAAGCAATTCTTGATGCAAATAAAATTTTAGTCTGGGACAAAAATAACTTTGATGTTAAACGAATTAAATTTCTGTCTCTTGTTTATTCGAGTCAGGAAAATATTGCTAAGGATTATATTTTAAGTATATTTGAATTTAATAAATATAGAACTATTCAGTTTTTATTCCAAGAAGTTGCACTAGCGCTTGCTAGTGATGAACTCGCGAAAGGTTTAAAGCTTTTAAGTGTAATTGATATGCTGGATCCGGATAATCCTATTAAACTTTTAAAAGAATCTAATATCTACGGGATGGCTAATTTAAAAGATAAAGAAGAAGAAATTTTAAGAAAAATTGATTCTGTTTTTCCAAAATATTTTATTTCTCATTTTAGATTTACAGATATGTATCAGGATAAGGATTTGATGGAAATATGTTTTTTATTAGAGCTTAAAATTTTTGATAAACAGAATTTGTTTGCATATCCAATGTCTATTTTAGAGGGTTATAAGAATCATATTGAAGGGCATATTATAGATTCAAAAGAATGTTTTGAGCATGCTATAGAGATTAATCCCAATAAACCTGAAGCGTATGTTCTTCTTGCGCAAACTTTACAGCTGATGTCTGGTTATGATAATCCCGAATACAAGACTGATGCAGAAGAAAATTATAAAACTGCTCTTGAAATATACAGACGTGAAAATTTAAACGATAAAGCTGAAGAAATGAAACGGCAGCTTAAACATTTAAATTCAAATCTATTATTTAAATAGTTTTTTCTATTTAACATAATTTATCTATTTTGGAGCCTATACAGGCATAATTTCTATAATAATAATTAAAAATCCAAACAGCAGCAAAAACCAGATAGTAAAAATTTAATAGAGTAAAAATAAAATGTATAAAAACATTCATACCAAAAATTGCGGTAAATGCTGATAATATAAAATAAGTAATATACAAACCCAAAAACAATAATAAATTTTGAAAAAACTTTCTGCTAAATAAGTCTTTTAATGATAAAAAATAGGATTTAAAAGGATTTTTTTCTTTAAAAAACATTGTTGGAGCATAGAACATTATAATAAAATAGGTAAAAGACATTGTTCCGAGAAGTAGAAAATTCCAGGCATTAAGCTTAAATAATTGTTGCTCATTCAAGGAGAGCAGTAATGCTTTCAAATTTTCAAAATTTTCCATAGCTTTTGAAAGGGTCTCTGTAGAAATACCTATATCACCAATTACTTTCATACCTGCAAAGTAAGAGAGTGAGATTAATGAACAAGAAATGATAAATACACAAAAAATCATACCCATAACAGGTAAAAAATATTCTCCCACACCTTCCGGAAAAAATTTAATTAAAGCGTTCGGGTCTTCGTTATCAGTTTTTTTTATACATTCACGTATCATAAAAAACCAGCCTGATAAAAATGCCGACAGCATTAAGGTAAATAATATAAAGGCAATGATTAAACTTATCAAATTTCCGCCCAAGGAAAACAATATATATAAACTTGATAATAATGAAAATAAAATTAAAGGTGTTGCAAGAATTATATATTTATTTGTAAGTTTAAAACTTTCTTTTAAACAATTTAGCATTCTATCTCCTAGATTCTGTATTTAATTACTTCTTGTTCAATAATATCATCAGAAACTTTAGAGGCAAAGTCTCTGAAATTGTTAGCCACATTCGATGCTGCATTAATTTCTGCAACGCTCATACCTTTATTTACGGCTTCCATTATTGTAAAATAATTGTTTGGTACCTTCCAATAGATATTTTCACCGAGTGTATTTTCTATATCTTCGATTTTAATTTCATCATTATCCATAAACCTGTTGACAATAACTTTTACTTTATTTTTTGGATATCTTCTTGAGCGGAAGAGCGTCAAACATCTCTGCGCATTTCTTATTGCAGGAATATTAACGATTGTTGTAAAAATTATCCAATCCGAGCAATCTAGAATTTTCAGAGAGTTTGCATCAATATTAGCAGACATATCAACAACTATATAAGAAAAAACTTTTTTTAGAGCTTTGAAAAGTTCTGTAATTTGCTGAGGTGAAATGCTTTCTGATTGCTCAATATAACTCGGATCAGCAAGAACGTATAAAGAAGTATCTTTATATTTCTCAAAAGTCTTTAGAAATACACTTTCATCTTTATCAAGCATATTTCTTATAACATAATTCACATCAAAAGCAGGGGTTAAATTTAAGAATGTTGAAACATCTCCAAGTTGTAGATTTAAGTCTACAAGTGCTACTTTTACTTTTGTAACCTTTGCTAATTCTAAAGCTAAATTTACAGCAATTGTTGTTTTCCCAATTCCACCTTTATTAGAATATATTGTTATAATTTTTGCTTGAGAATTTTCATCATCTTTTTCTTCAATATTTGTAAGTCTTGATAAAATTCTTAACAAATCTTCTTTTATTATCGGTTTGGGCAAAAATTCTTTAGCACCGATTCTTAATGCTTTTACTATTGTATTTGTAGAATAATCAGAAGAGCAAATAATCAGTTTGGAGGTATATAGCCGAATTTTTTCTGTGGTGTCTTTAATGATATCATCGTGTTCTGATGTAATATCCATAATAACAATACTGTTGTTATCAAGAGTTTTTAGTTTTTCATATCCTGCAGAATAATCTTCAAAAAGTTCTATATTAGCTGCAAAACCTGAATCTTCAAGATATCCTTTTATAACCTCTCTCGAATTTTTATTTTTATCCAAAACTAATATTGAAGGATTATTTTGCATTTGCGACCTCTTCTTATAAGATACTGTTTTTACTATACCGCAAATCAAATTTAAGAACAATTACTATTTATTTAAAATGTTGTCTAAATCTTTTTTTACAGAGCTTAAACCATTTATTCCGAAAATATAATTAAAAGTATTTATCAAATTAGGATTAAGCAAAATCGGTGTACATTTTCCTACATAAACATTGATTTTTTTGTTAGTGAGGTAAATCATCTGAGATACAGTATGCCTGTCACATTTTGGAAAGAATACAGTGATAGGAAGATTATATAAATTACTTAAACCGTCTGCAAATTCTACTATTGCAAAAGTATCAAAACAATTATTTAAACAAATTACATTATTTTTAGGCATACAATATGAAAGAGAAATTATTAAAATATCATCAGGACTCTTTTTAATAAGCTTATCAAAATATGCCTGCTGCTCTAAAGTATAACTGTTAAGTCCTATTACGAAGATTCTGGAATAAATATTTTCTTTAATCTTTTTGCTAATTATTTCTAAAGAATTATCAAAATCATATCCGATAAGAACGGACTCACATTGTTTACCGGTTTTAAAACCTTTTGCGTCTTCTGCCGATTTTATTACATTAGAAAAATCTTTGTTCTTTATAGAAATAACACCTTTTGAATAAGCAAAATCGGTTGTATACAATAATCCTCTATAAAGATTTTCTACATTATAAAGAGAATGTCTTGTAAAAATTATGGGTCCGGGGAAAGTTGCAAAATCTAGAAGGCAGTTTTCCATTCCTTGTCCGAATTGTCCTTTTAAAGATTTATATTCTTTAAACTTGGGAAAAGTATGTGCCAGCATCATTTCATCATGGGTGTAGACATCAATATTTTTATCTTTTACAGCCTCAAGTACATCTTCAAGTTCTCTAATATTTGAGCCGACAACAAGTATGGCTTTCCCAGGTACTGTTGAATAAGATACTTCACTAATTTGTTGTTTCCCGTAACGTTCTTCTTGATTTTTACGAACTTTAGTTATTAATTTATTATCAATCAAGGCAGCTTCTTCTAATAAATCTTTGTACATCTTTGTATCTTGGGTTTGAATATTAAGAGAATTAAGAAGTTTCAATATCATAACATAACCCTCTTCTTCTTCAACACCAAAAGTTTCCAAATCAAGAATATTTGTACATAGACTTTTTGCAACGACAAACAAAATTTTATATAAATCTCTTATTTCTCTTGGAATTTCTTGCACCTTTTTAAGAAATTCTTTTTCTCCCAGTCGAATTGATTTTATAATATCTATTTTTTTATTAAAATTTAGTACTGATTTCAAACATTCTGGAACAATATTATTTTCTTTGCATAGTTCTTCGTACTTTTTTATAATATTTGGCAAAACCAAATCAAATTCATTTGTTATAGCTTCAAAATCAGTTTCTGAAAATTCTGGATTAGAGACAAGTATAGATATAGTATTTAAAATAATCTCTTTTGCCTGCCGGTCTAAAATGTTATTTTCATATAATTTTAATGCATAATATGCGCCAAGTCTTAAATATAAAACAAGTATTTCCTGGAGTGATGATGTACGTGGATTTACAGAACAAATTCCTCTGGAAATACAACTGTCGTATTGATAATCTTCATTGTAAATCATAGCAAATATATAATAGTTTTAAATAGAAAAATTTTAATTGCTCTGTAGATTAATTGTAAAGAGTAATTTTAAAATGTATCATTTATTTTGGAATAATGGTATTCTAATTTGTGATTAATAAAATAAATAAGCGTTAAAAAACCGGCTTTTATAAAAGCCGGTTTTGAAAACTAACCTCTGATATTTAATTCTTTAATTAGGCTTCTGTAACCTTCAAGATTCTTTTCTTTCAAGAATGAAAGAAGTCTTTTTCTCTTACCAACCATCATCAAAAGTCCGCGTTTTGTTGCGAAATCTTTTTTATTTGATTTCATATGTTCAGTAAGTTCAGAAATCTTTTGGGTTAACATTGCAATTTGAACTTCGGCAGAACCTGTGTCTTTAGCATTAGCGCCGAATTTCTTAATAATTTCTTGTTTGTTTTTTAAATTCATAATACTTTCCTTTTCTATTTGCTCCTTAGTAAGACTTTGGGATTTCAGTTAGAACTGCGGGTTTAATCCTACAAGTCCCCACCGGGCACGTACGAGTGTCATATTGGCGTAAGCACTCTACAGGGGTAAATATACAATAAATGTGTTTTTAAATCAAGGGTTCTGGTAAGATTTGCTTATAAAAAGTTAATAAATAAAGTATTTCTATGTACAACATCATCAGGTTACAATGATATTTACAAATGTTAGAATTGAAACTTCTATTATACCTTTTTAACTCTTGACTTTTTTAATCGGGTCATTAAATCTAAAGTATGACGAAAGATTATTACAAAATACTTGACATTACGGAGTCCTCATCTACAGAAGAAATCAAGTGTGCATACAGACATCTTGCACGCAAATGGCATCCTGATGTTGCAGGAAATACGCCTGATATAATTGCACGTTTTAAAGAAATCAATGAAGCTTATGAGATCCTATCAGACAGCTTAAAAAAAGCTGACTATGACAGAGCAAGAAGATTTTATTCCTATGCTAAAAACAGCGCTTCTAAACAGGAGACAAAGACTAATTATAAAACGACGGAAAATCCAGATAAAACATCTAAAAACTTTAGCTTCAAATGGGAAGATTTATTTTCACACAAAAAAGAGCGTGACGTAAAACCGCCGAGAAAAGGTGATGATATTTATTCCGATGTGGAAATATCTGTTTTTGAAGCGGTAAGCGGTACAACAAAAGTTATCAACATGCTCCAGACAAACATCTGCCCCAAATGTGGCGGAAGAAGGTTTATTAATGGCACACAGTGCAGTCATTGCAAAGGTAAAGGCGAAACATCAACTTACAAGAGATTTAGTGTAAAAATTCCGGCCGG
>CALUVK010000065.1 GCA_944324205.1 Candidatus Gastranaerophilales bacterium
GTAGAGCAAGCTCTACGTTTTCTCTATACGTTCCGCCTTACGGCTCCACCGGGGAGCTATTGCGGCATATTTTATTTAATTTTCAAGAGAGTTGGTAGAGCAAGCTCTACGTTTTCTCTATACGTTCCGCCTTACGGCTCCACCGGGGAGCTATTGCGGCATATTTTATTTGCGTATAATCTTATTCTACTTGCTGAATATTTATAATCAAGTAGTTTATTTATCTCTATGATTTAGGTGCAAGCCAGGTTGTTACATTGCGTCCTTCTATCATCGGCTTTTTTTCTATTGTAACAGCATCATCTGCCAAATCTGTTATAAACCTGTTTGCTAAGTCTAAGGCTAAAGAAGAATGTTGCATTTCTCGTCCACGTAACATAACAACAAGTTTTACTTTATTACCCTGAGAGATAAACTTTCTTATATTCTTTAATCGTACTTCGTAATCATGGGTATCTATTTTATAACGAACTTTTACTTCTTTTATATCAATTACATGTTGTTTTTTCTTTGCTTCTTTTGCTTTTTTCTCAAGTTCATATTTATACTTGCCGTAATTCAAAATTTTTGCTACCGGCGGTGCCTGATTGGGACTGATTACTACTAAATCTAAATCGGCTTCTTCTGCCATTTTTAACGCTTGAGATGTCGGAACAATACCATGATTATTACCATTTTCATCAATTAATCTAACTTCACGTGCTCTAATTCTTTCATTTATTAGAGGTTTATCCTTGCCTGAACTCCTGTTTGAGTTCCTATCTTCGTTTGCGATAACTATTCTCCTTTCAGTTTTTTACATTATTTATAATACCATGCTCTTAACATTTTTCAAGTATTTGAAACAAAATCAGAACTCAAAGCTAACCATTTGTATGCTTCATTAACTCCTTGAGGAATATCGGTTACAAATGTTCCGCCGTATCTTCCGCGTGTAAACGTTACATACCCGTCATCTGCAAGATTATCCAGTGCCTTTTTGATTGTCTTAGCGCTTACAGAATATAGTTTTGCAAGTTTCTGCATAGAAGGCAGTTTTGAGCCGATTTCACAATTTTGTGCGATATAACTTCTTAGTTGGAGTTCTGCATGTTCATAATTATATAAGTCGTTATTTTCATCAGAATTTATAACAATAGTACCATATTGTCCTCTTTTGGGGTATAATAACCCCTCTTTGGTCAAAAGTTTAATTGCGTCATGAAGAGTTTTTACGCTTACTTTAAACATGGAAGCAAGCTCTGTATTACAAGGAAGTTTGTCGCCTTTATGATAATTGTCTTTAATAAATGTACGTAAAGCAGAGGCAGTTTTTTCTGTTAGAGTCTGAACCCTAATAGGGAGAATGTCATAATCTACTTTTTCTATTACAAAAGAATTATTAACTTTCTTCAATATCCCCTCTATAACCAGAGACGCAAAAGCCATCCTTATTGTAGCATTAGAGATGCCTGTTATTTGTGCAAGCTTTCTTGTAGAAATCAGGTAATCTCCGGTATTTAAATTATTATTTTTTATATATTTTTTTATTTCCTCAACAGCAAATTCCCGCTTTGAAGTTAACTTTACAGCAGCATCACTTTCAGGCTTAATAAAAGTACCAATTTTTTGTTTAGATTCAACTAATCCGCAATCTTCCACATAACGAAATACATTCTGAATAGTTCCCTGGCTAACCCCTGTATGAAAAGCCAAATCTCCTTTAGAAGGCAACATATCGTACGGTTTCACCTCGCCGGACGCCAGTTTAGCTTTTATCCAGTTCGTAAGCCAGTCTGCTATTTTATTAACTTTATTTTCTCCGGGCAAAAAACTGTGAACATGAGGTGCCATCTCTGCTACGGTTATTTGACGCCCGATTTTTTCTTGAATTCTCATACGTTTCTCTATTGGGTTATTTGTTTATAGTACCCAATAATATAAAAACATTCAACTATTGTTAAGATATATAAAAAATGGCCGGAAGCGTTTTTCGCTTCCGGCCATTAAAATCATTCAAAAATTCAAACTACTTGCCGTTAACAACTTCTTTGAATTTTTTACCAGCTGAAAATACAGGAACTGTTTTAGCAGGAATTTTGATTTCCTTACCAGTTTGTGGGTTTCTGCCGTTTCTAGCTGCTCTTTTACGAGGTTCAAATGTACCGAAACCTACTAAAGTAACCTTTTTACCTTTTGAAACAGTCTTTTGAACTGTATCAATTAAAGCTGATAATACTTCATTAGCTTCTTTTTGAGTAACTTTTGATTTCTTAGCAATTTCTTGTACTAATTCTTCTTTGTTCATTATAAAACTCCTTTCTTCTAATTACAAATTCTATTATACAGACTCCATTTAAAAAAGCAAGTACTTTTTTGTTGGAAATAGTTATTTTTTCTAGCTTGTGGACAAAGCGAAAATATATAAAAAAATATACCACACCTCTAAAAGAGGCGTTGGCTAGATAAATACGTGGTTATAGCTATTCTTGGATATTTACAATACTGCCTTTTTGGTCAATACTAAATTCATATGCTTGTTGAATTTTTTGTGATTTTTGGGTCTTTTTTAACTCCTGTTTAACATTTTCCATGCCCTTTTCTAGTTTTTTAATATTTTGCATTTCAAGAGTTCTGATTTCATCCAGTAAAATATCTAATTCTTTTTGTTGAACCGGTGTAAGTTCCAGATATTTCAAAATACATTTGCAGCTTAAAAATAGCTGTTCGCGGGATTTTATCATTGTAATCGCATTATCAAAGTCTTCATTATCAATCATTCTTGAAATATCTTCAGCACCATTTTTAAGCTGAGTGTATTGAAGCATTAATTGATCATATTGTTTTTCATCCTGCATTATTTTCATCATCCTTTCGCAAAGCGGGGTGTTCTGTATTATTTATTATTTGTTGTTCTTGCATTGCTTCTTCTACTGTTACAATACCGCTTTGTATTTCAATTGCTTTTTGAAATCCCCACCTGATGTTGGTTAAATCTTCTATTACAATATCAATTAATTCAGATTTTCTGGTTACATTTGCTTTGATAAGATTCATTGTCATGCGGTTGTACAATTTGAATAAACTTTTTGCGACGTTATTACCATTTTCTAAGTCTATAGTGCGCATAAGTTCTCTAAGAATTTTTCTGGCACCATCAATATTTTCCGCACGTTCTTTAAGATTTCCTTCTGCAATTGCGTTTTTGGCTTTTTGCAGAAATTGCAAAGCTCCATCAAACAATAGTATCATCAACTTTTCTGGAGTTGCTGTTGTAATATTACTTGTTTGATATTGTTTTATGTACTTGTTGTATGGATTTACAGGCGGCATAGTTTATACCTTTTTGTTTATAAATATTCCGGATGCCATATTTAATTTTTGAACTAATTCCCCAAGTTCGTTTCCGGATATTGTTTCTATTAATCTATTTGTTGAACTATCATATAATTCTATTATATCATCTTTTACATTTAATTTTACATAAAAATCTTTATTAGGATTTTCTATGTTTTCAATATCTGAGTCTGGATTGTCTTCGACGGTATTATCTTCTGCAAGTCCGTCTTCAAAAGTATCATCTGTTTGAGCATTGGATTTATCGTCATGTTTTTTAGGATTACTGCGTTCGTCGTCTTCTTTTGGCCGAACTCGTTGATTTACGCTAAGTCCCTGTACTTGTCGTCCGGTGTTAGCAGCGTCTGTCTGTATTGCTTGTTCTGTTCTGTTAGTAAGTTCAGCAGAGGTTGATTCTTTAACAGCACCGGTGTTTGCTATTGATAAACCATCCATGCCCATATATGAAGCTTCCTTTACAAATGTTAACTTTTATTATCTTATGATATAATTAGACTAAGGTTATCATATAAAAGAAGGATTTATTTCATGAGTAAGAGCTTATTTATAGATTTTATGGAAAAGATGCTTTCTTTTCCATTGTGGATTAAGCAGACAATATTTTTGAATCTGTCGAATGATTTAACAACTTATTTGAGTAATGAGTTTTTAGATGTTCAGGAAGGTGAGCTTTTTCATATATATAAGCCTGCTTTGTCGGAATTAGGACAAAATGAGCTTTTAACGAAAGAATCAAAGTTTGATGAGAGTATTTATTCTTTTATGAACTGTTGTTCCAAAGGCATGTCATTGATTGAAATAGCAATCGAAAACAACTTTACTCTTGAAGAAGTTGCAAAAGCTTTTACTTTTTGCAGAACTTCCGGTTTCTTTTCAAGTGAGGTTCCAAATCTTATCAGTGCTATAGCCGGATTTATTGCAGGGAAATACCGTACAGGTGAATATTTTATTCGTGCCGGAAAAATGACAATTGAACAGCTTGACGAAGTTCTTAATAAACAGCAGGAGATGAATGCATCCGGCAAACACGTCTTTATTGCGGAATTAATGGTTCAGATGGGATTTGTAAGAGAAAAAGATGTAAAAAGTATTATCTTTATGAAAGAAGAGGCCGGAAAAAGATTTTCTCTTAATCCGGATGATATACCAACACTTACAATGGAAAAAGAAAGTTTTGATATCAGGGTTGAAAATACACGGCTTAAAGAAGAAAACGAAATTCTTAAGCAAAAAATAGATGCACTTTTAACATTTATCAAAGACCATAAGGAGGGGGAATAGGGGTTATAAGTTTAGAAGTTGAGGCGTTGAGAAGAATTTAAATTCGCTTACGCTCATAATATCCATATTTTTAACTTCTCCTAAACTACTAAACCTATAAACTTCTAAACCAATTCATGAATATTGAATATATTAGAGACGGTTTGATTGAAGAAATGCATAAAGGAGTAATTGAAAGGCTGGGTATTCCGTCCGGAGATGAAACTCCTTATTATCTGCGCTCCTGCGCTAAGCCATTGCAGGCTTCTCTTTTAACAGATTACAATATTGAGCTTGAAGAGGATGAGCTGGCACTAATTTGCGGCTCGCATGCCGGAGAAGAGTGCCATATAGAGACTGCAAGAAGAATTTTGAAAAGATATAATATTGATGAGGGTTTTTTAAAATGCGGAGTCCATGCGCCTCTTTCCCGTTCAATGCAGGATAAAATGCTATTGCGGGGAGACAAACCGAAGGCAATTCATAACAATTGTTCAGGGAAACATGTCGGCTTTTTGGTTTTATGTAAAATTAACGGCTGGGATTTAGAAACGTATTATAAGCCGGAGCATCCGCTTCAAAAAGCAATAAAGAATAAAATTAACACACTTTGTGAAATTAAAAATATTTACCCAGAAACAACAGACGGGTGCGGGGTTCCGATTTTGAGCATGCCATTATATAACATGCTTATCGGGTACAAAAATCTGCTTAAATACACTAAAATAATAGAGTCTATAAGAAATAACCCTTATATCTTCGGCGGAGAAGGCAGAATTGAGACAGAAATTATTGAAAAAACTGATAACTTGATTGCAAAAGCCGGAGCCGGCGGGTTATGCATTGTAATGAATATCAAAGAAAAAGACGGATTTATAATAAAAATAAATGATTGTTCAATGGAAGCAAGAAGGTTTGCGGTTCTGGATATGATTAACAAACTCGGCTGGGGTAATATTGAATATGATAATAAAATCAAAACACTTCAAGGAAAGATTGTAGGAGAAATTAAGGTATATGAAAATTAAAGTAAACTGTCCCGCAAAAATTAATCTTACCCTGGAGGTTGTAAACAAACGAGACGACGGATTTCATAATATCAAAAGCATAATGCATACAATCAGCCTTTTTGATTATCTGACTATAGAAGCTCATAAATCAACAGTTTCCGATATACGGCTAAGCGGAAACAGCAGTGAAATTCCGTATAACGAAAAAAATCTTGTATATAAAGCCTGCGAAGCTTTCTTGCAGAAGAGCGGTATAAACGCGGAAATAGATATCTATATAGAAAAACATATTCCGGTTTCTGCCGGTCTGGCAGGCGGAAGTACTGATGCTGCCGGTGCAATTTGGGGATTAAATGAAATTTTTGTCAACCCATTAACTAAAGATGAAATACATAACCTCTGCGCCATGCTCGGTTCGGATTTAAATGTTTGTCTTGAAGGCGGGTGTATTCTTGCTCAAGGCAGAGGCGAGATTATAAAAAAACTTGATATGGAAATAAACTATCCTATAACCTTAATCAAACCTAAAAAGCTCGGAATTTCAGCAAAAGAAGCTTATACAAAATACGCCTCTCTAAAATATAAGCCCCAAAATAATATGACAGAAAAAATGCTGGAAGCCCTTAGAGCTAATTCGGATATTAAAAACTTTTTATACAACGATTTAGAATACGCTATTTCAGATGATTACACCGAACTAAAAAAAATAAAAGAAACTATTCCTGCATCAATAATGTCCGGCTCCGGCTCAACGTATTTTGTACTGGAAGATAGTATTAGTGAAGATTTGAGCAATGATTATTTAATAATAGATGGCCTGCATTTTATACATTCCGGGGTGAATTGTAACAATTTTGTCACAAACTAGCAAATAATCCTTTTAGAGGTTATATTATGCTGTGAGGGTATTTATAATGTAGAAAAATATCCTTAACATGAGGTCTTAATGTGGTAGATAACAGGTCTGCAGGTTTTTATGGTATAGGCGGGGCATTTAATTTTAAAAGCGGTGACCCCTCCGGTACTGCTGCAAAAATGAGTCAGGACAAGTATGGTTCTGAGGCAATGTATCTTCCGCCTCCTGAGGAGGAAGAAGATGGTGAAAATTTTTATAACCAGCAGTTTGTTGATAGAAGTGCACTTTTAAGAGCAACGCTGAACTCTCTTGCTATGACTAATGTTGCGTCTGTTTTGAATTCTAAAAAACATAAGAAATCGGTTAAAGATATTCTGGATGAAGAGAGGGAAGAAGAAAGTGAAGAAAGTGAAAACGATAAAGAGCTTGAACGCTTAAAAGCTCAAGCAGACGAGGAGTTTAGAGAAGTCCAGGAAGAATAATCATTTTTATATTTCATTTGCAGGAATTTCTTTGCCGTTTAAATCATAATATTTTTTGCTTCCGTCTGGATTTGTCTTTTCAATAATAAATTTTCCGTCTTTTAATATTTTTTTTGTTTGTATTTTGTTTTCTTTTTGTATTTGATTTATGTCTACTGTTCCTGCAGTTTCATTGATTGCTTCAACAAAATTCTTTTTTACAAGCCAATTTTGCGGCATTTCAAAAGATAGTGTGTCTGAGAATTCGTTATTCTGTACAATTCCGAGTTGCATTATTATGTCTGTACTCATTTCTGATGTTAAGTCATTAACTCGGTATTTAATATCGTTTTCCCATGAATTAAAATTCATGGCTAGAGCGGAATTTAAATTTGAAATAGCTCTATAAACCTGAACTCCTGTAGCTGAAAGTTTTGCAACTGCTTGTTCATGCAGGATAATTTCTGCAATAGAAGAAACTCCTCGTATAATAGGCGGAATGAGAGCGACCTCTTTTAGTTCATTTTCATATTTAGAAACATATTCCTGATACGGCATTCCTAAAATTTGTTGTGCATTTTCTTCAAATATTTTTTTCTTTGCAGTTTCAACGGGCTGACTTTCAGGATTTTTGTACCAATTTTCTACTTGATTTTCAACCTCATTATATTTTTCTTCTAATTTTTGGTATTTATCAGCCAGTTTCGTCAAATCATATTGAGGCAATCTGTTTAGTAGAATTCCCGTTCCGGTAATTTCATTGGCAATTAACATTGTATCTAAATTATGTGCCATTTCTAGGAATTCGGAATTGGTTTTATCTGTTGTTTTATTGGTAACTTTTGTTCTATC
>CALUVK010000066.1 GCA_944324205.1 Candidatus Gastranaerophilales bacterium
CGAAGCTTTCTCTTCAGAGAACGCAAATCCTGCCGCAAGCTGGTGTCCGCCAAATCCGTCCAAATGTTCGGAAATATTAGAAATTATATCGTAAAGATTAAGTTCTTTTACTCCTCTTGCAGAACATCGGAAAGTTTTTGTTTCTTCCGAATAATTCATAATAAAAGTCGGTTTATAATATTTTTCGACAAATTTGGAAGCTACAATACCTATAATTCCGACATGCCAGTCTTTTGAGAATAAAACAATCGCATTATCACGGCTGTTTGAAGCCTTCCACATGTCATCAGCCTGCGCAAATGTTTCGGAACACATTTCCTGCCGGAGTTTGTTAAAGTTTTCCAGTGAAATAATCGCCATCTCGATTTCCTGCCTGTTTTCGGAAATCATAACTTTTATGGCGTTATCAACCGTATCAATACGTCCGGAAGCATTAATCCTCGGAGCAATCGTGAACGCTACCTGCTCTGCTGTTAAACCGTTATCAACCCCGACACCTGCAACATCAAGCATCCGCTTTAGCCCGTAATGTTTGCCGGCTGCAATATATTCCAGCCCTTTTGTTACATAATACCTGTTTTCGCCGATTAATGGCACAATATCAGCAATTGTTCCCACGGTCACATATGGAAGAAGTTCTTTTGAAAAACTTAATTTATCATATTTTTCAAGAACAGCCTGCGCAACTTTAAATGCAACCCCTACTCCTGCAAGAGAAGTTAAATACTCAATCTGCAGAGGAGTAAGTTTTTCATCCAGCGCATTCATCGCCTTGGGGTTAATTATTGCATACGCGTCCGGAAGCTCCTCGGGGGCTTCATGGTGGTCTGTTATAATAACATCACGACCAAAACTTTTTATGAACTTAACTTCTTCAACACTGCTTATACCATTATCAACAGTAATAATTAATTTGGGCTTCTTCTTTGTTAAAAGCTGAACAAGTGCCTTTGTATTAAGTCCGTGCCCTTCCGTTTCTCTATCCGGAATATAATAATCGACATTTGCTCCGAGATAAGAAAATGTTTTCATAAGAACAGAAGTTGAAGTAACTCCGTCCGCGTCAAAATCACCGTAGATTAAGATATTTTCTTTTTCATCAATAGCTTTTTTTATACGTTCAGCAGCTTTTGGCATATCAAAAAACGCGTTAGGGTGCATTAAGGTAATCTCAAGCGGGTTTAAGAAATCCCGCCTGGCATCTTCTCCCGTTATGCCTCTAACTTCCAGTAATCTATCTATTATAGAGGCTTTAGAATTTTCTCCCTTAGCCTCTATATGCCATTCTTTCTTAGTTATCCCCATTTACTCCTCAGTTCTTTACAAGACAGGTCATTTTTTCTAGTATTTCAATCGCTTTTTCCAGTTGAACGTCTTTTTTCGCTTCGACATTCTCCTTAGTTAATTCTACCATAACATCAGGAGTTATGCCTTTTTTATTAATATCAGTTCCCGAAGGGGTTAAATATCTTTGTATAGTAATATTCATGCCAGCTTCGTCGGGAAGCTTGTTGATTTCCTGTACAAGCCCTTTTCCGAAAGACTGCTCTCCGACAATTGTTGCGCGGTGATTGTCTTTTAATGCTCCGCTTAAGATTTCGCTCGCTGAAGCTGAACCTTTATTAATTAAAACAACAATCGGCTTATCCGTAACCTGCTGATAACGCGCGCGGGTTGTAGTTTTATAGCTGTCACGGTCAACTGTACTTACAATAACTCCGCCTTTTAGAAGCATATCTGAAATATAAATCGCGTTAGTCAAAAGCCCGCCTGGGTTTGAACGAAGGTCGATTATAAAACCTTTCATTCCGCTTGAATTGTTCAATATTGATTCTATTTCTCCGGCAGCGTTCTTGCTGATAAAAGAGCTTAATCTTATATATTGAATATCGTTAGGAATTTTTGTTGTTTCAAACGGCGGTTTGCAGGAAACCGATTTAACCTCAATTTCGTCTCGTACAACACTGTAGAGCTTATTCGGGACACCTTTTCTCTGGATTAGAAGTGTTACAGTTGTTCCTTTTTCCCCTCTGATTTTATCCGCCGCTGCATCAATGCTTATTCCCTTGGTACTTTCACCATTAATTTCAAGAATTCTATCGTCTGCTAAAAGCCCTGCTTTTTCAGCCGGAGAGTCCTCCAGAGGCGCAATAATAACAAGTTCTCCATCTCTTAACCCGATTTGTGTTCCAATACCCTTCAAAGAACCCTTAATTGATTCAGTTTCTTCATTAAATTCTTTCGGGTCTAAAAATCTTGTATACGGATCATTAAGACTTGATAGCATCGTTTCAATTGCTACATATGCGTCTTCTTTTGTTTTAAGTTTATTTTCGTATCTATACCGCCATTTATTCCAGTCCTGCGCATTATTGGTCGGGTCATAATATTTTTTATTAACGATTTTCCACACATCATCATATAATTCTGCCGGAGTAGCGGCAAAGGCTTTCCCTGTTCCGATTATTACAGCGGTCATTATTAATATACTTGCTAATTTTTTCATAAACTACTCTTCCTCCTAAGTCAAAAAGCACTCTTTATATTATACTACACAATTTCTTTTTGAATTTCAAATGGAGGATTAGTGGTTAGTGCATAGGGAGTGCATGAGATTCTTAGGGCAAGCTGGGTATGAACCACCAAGACAAGATTTATTCTATCCGCCCTCTTGATGACAGCATGTTAGATGGCTCTAATAGACGATAGGTTGGAAAGCCGGGTGAGAACATGTTTAGAGGCGGTGATTTATCAATTTTTTATTTATATAAAACAGGGCGGATGACAAAATGTCATCCGCCCTGTTTGGTTAAATCTATTACATACCCATAATTTCTTTTGAAATGAGTCTTTCCATTTCGTACATAATATTAATAAGTATAGAGTTAACTCCATAGTTACCATTATTACGATAGGTATCATAGTTTTCTGTACCACAGGTATTGCTTTCTCCATATCCGTATATTGCTGAACCATCTGCAGAAGATTGATTCTTAACAGATTCGAGTTTAGTTAATGCTGCTTGTTGAGCTTCCCTAAAGAGTTCAATAATCTTAGCGGGTTCTATTACATCATTATAAGTATTTACATAATCAGTTAATATTGCTTTCATTGCATTATTCACCGCAGCATTATCATTAGCATCACTGGTTGCAAGTAAAATAATATTGCCTGTAGCTCCGCCAACATTCTGAGCTTCTTCTTTACGGACATTGATTGATACCCAATCATCTCCTCCAGCAGAATCATCTGTATAATATTTACCAAGATTTATAGAGCCTGCAACTCTATCACTTAAAGTTGTCATACCATTCAAGAGGCTCTTATTTTCAACATTCTTGATATATTTTCTAGCATTTTCATCTGTTGAAATCTTTACTAACATTTCAGAGTAGTTATTAACGATTTCTTCAATAACTGTTCCGATATTCATTTCATCATACATACTCTTAACAACAGTTGTATCAGATAATGTCATGAATAGTGCAATATTGAATAAGTTATCTTTTTCTGATTCAGTCAAATTAAGACCGGAAAGCTCCTCAGCATATTGTTCCTGAATCTTTGTTCTAATCTGATTGTTAATCAAATCATCAAGCTCATTATCTTTTGCATCATCCCATATACCATTAATTTCATCATAATTGTTACCGACAAATGTAATAGAACCGTCTTTTTCGATTCTGAATGCTAAAGATGTACGTGCGGAAGATACATTTGTCCCCTTGTAAGTTAGAGAATTATTGATATCATTTATAATTGTCTCTGATTGATCTTTGACTGCTACTTCAACAGTTTCTTTTACATTTCCAACTTCTTTTTGAATCTCTTCAATGTATTTTTCTATTTGGCTTGGCTTAATGCAACTGTTAATTACAGATACATAGTTTGTGCTTTCAAATATCTCTTCCAATAATTTTTCATGTTCTGTACCTTTAGCAGCAATCCCTTCACAATAAGATATTGCAGCATCTTTATGCATTCTTAGCGCTTTGTCACTATCTGTAAATTCCATTGCATCCGCAGAATTTGCACTCTCAGTGTATAATTCGTATAATTCTTCTGTAGTTAAAGCATCTGAACTATCACTTTGTACAAGGATTTCATTCAAGTTTTCTTTAATTTCAGCAACTACCCATTCGATTAAAGCATCTGTATCAAGTTTGTTATCAGTCGTAAATTTATCAACTTTTTCAATTGCTTCATTCATAATAGTTATGTATGCGTCAAAATATACACCTTCAGTTAAAATATCTGCTATTGTAGTTCCAAATTCTTTTTCAATTGCCTGATAAAGAGCAGATGTATTATCTTCAAAAATCATTACTTTCTTTATATCAAGCGTTGTTTGAATATTTCTGTATGCATCAGTTTGTTTTAATTCTTCAATGCCATATCCTAATATCTCTTGATAATTCCCTGCATTAGCACCGGCAAGAGCATTTTCAATGAAAGAAGTTACTGCGGCGTCAATAGTATCTGCAAACTGTTCATAATTCGCATCCTCTTTAATCGCTTCCAAATTAGCTTTTAAAGTTGATTCTGCAACACATTTTTGTAAATCGTTTAAAGGTGCATTATTATCTTGAGTGTACAAATCAGCATTTTTGTTTTCACTCAGACCTGCTGCTGCAAGATAAGCATCAATAATATTGATTAAATCATCTTTCATACTTTCCGGACTAACATCTTCCGGAAGATTTTCTGTATAGTTTTGTATTAAATTGTTTAAATCTTCATCGCTTCCAAATGTATAACCGTATTCTTTATTTAATTCCGGCATAACTTTGTCTAAATATTCAGCAGCGCAATATTCTGCCGTTACTTTATTCTGGATAGCTACAGACTCTGTTTCTAAATATGTCATCAGATTTTCATTTGTTCCGCCTTCAGCTGCATATTTATCTAAAAGAGCCTGAAGTTCGGCACTGACATCTTCTTTCCACGCTTTTGCTGAACCTGCAACAACACTGGGGCAATTGAGAGTAGAAATAAAATTATTTAATGTGTCATACATTTCAATTTTTGATTCCATAGAAGCAATTTCTCTGGAGTCAAGTGCATTTTTATTTGACAAATTAGTACCGCTGATTAGTGTATTTACATTGTTTGTATCAACTTTAGCCCAAAATTTATTGATTAAATCATTTTGTGCAGAAATATTTTCACCATCCCAATCAAAATCTTCCATAAATTTACGAAACTCATCTTTTGTAATGATGCCATCTCCGTTTTTGTCTGTTTTTGATACCCAATCTCCCTGTTGTGATAAAAATTGATAAACTCTTGAAATCTCGTTTGACATTTTAAATCTCCTTTATTCCCTTTTTCTAAATTTGTAATATGTATATCGGCATTTTTTTCAAAAACTTTAGGATTTTATGCACATTTGTTACAAAACTTTACATATAAAACTAAAAAATGTATATTTTCAGCGAGTTTATATAAAAATGCAGATATTTATACAAATTCATACTAATTTAGATGTAAAATGATGATAAATTCTATTTTTACTACACAAGCATATTCAAAAAGTAGCCACCGAGCTTATAGACAGGTTAAGCAAGATATTGTACAAAAATAATAGAGTTAGGCAGTATGAATAAGAGGAATACGTAAACGAATGGAAAATTTTACAGAGCGTGAAAGAGAAGTTCTGTTTTTACTTCTTAAGGGATTAAATAACAAACAAATTTCTAAAAAGCTTTTTATTTCTAACCATACAACCAAAGCTCATGTTGCATCTATCTATAAAAAATTAGGTGTATCTAATAGGGTTCAAGCTGCAATAAAGAGTATACAGCTAGGGGCTGATAAATATTTTGATATGAATCAAATTTTGGATGTTTAGATAAGAAAAAATGGCGGAGCAAAAATTTTGCTCCGCCATTTTTATTTGACTTGTTATTCAGCAATTAATCTTGCTTTGTCTTCTTCAGTTACACCTTTGATGGTAAGATTAATTCTTCCTTTATCATCAATTTTAATAACTTTGACAATAACCTCATCGCCGATGTTAACATGCGGCTCTATTGTTTCAATTCTTTCCTGACAAATTTGAGAGATATGAACCATACCGTCTTTGCCGCCGCCAAGTTCAACGAAAGCACCAATCGGAATAATTCTGACAACTTTTCCCTTTATAACCATTCCGACTTCCGGTTTGAAGGTCAAATCTTTTATCATCTTTTTAGCGATTGCTGCGCCTTCCTGATCATTAGAAGTAATTGTAACTACACCGCTGTCTTGAATATCGATTTCAGCTCCTGATGCTTCAATAATAGCTCTGATTTGTTTTCCGCCAGGTCCGATAACCGTTCCAATATCCTCAACCGGAATAGTCATTGTTGTAATACTTGGAGCGTATGGGGACAGATGATCTGCCGGTTTGGTAATAACTTTTCTCATCTCACCTAAGATATGAAGTCTGCCTTCTTTTGCTTGAGCCAAAGCTCTTCTTAAAGTTTCGTTTGCAATACCTTTAGCCTTCATATCCATTTGAAGAGCTGTAATTCCATCGTCATTACCTGTAACTTTAAAGTCCATATCGCCTAAAAAGTCTTCAATACCTTGAATATCTGTCAGTACAACCGGTTCTCTGCCCGGTTCGGTAATCATACCCATTGCAACACCGCCAATCATGCATTTTACCGGAACGCCTGCATTCATAAGCGCCATTGAAGAACCGCAGGTTGAACCCATTGAAGTTGAACCGTTTGATTCTAAAACATCAGAGGTTACGCGGATTGTGTATCCGAATTCTTCTTGTGAAGGAAGTGCCGGAACATTAGCTCTTTCGGCTAAGTTTCCGTGTCCTACTTCACGTCTTCCCGGACCTCTTAGAGGTTTAACTTCACCTACTGAAAAACCGGGGAAGATATATTTGTGCATATAAGTTTTTTCAGTTTCCGGATCAACACCGTCTAATTCCTGCTTCATGCCAGGCCCTGCAAGAGTTGCAACAGATAAAATCTGTGTTTGGCCTCTTGTAAATACAGCAGAACCGTGAGCACGCGGAATTACGCCGACTTCGCACCATATAGGACGAACTTCGTTCGGTTTTCTTCCGTCTGCTCTAACGCCCTCATCAAGAATCATTGCACGCATAATTTTCTTTTCTGCAGCCTTGAATTCTTCTGCAACAAAATCAATCCCTGTTTCTTCAATGATTTGATGAATATAGTGATCCTCAGGAAGTGCTTCAACTTTTTCTTTAACAAGTTTTTTAGCTTCTTCAAGTTTATTTTGTCTGTATTCTCTGTCAAAGTTGTGATATGCATCAAAAATCATATCGTGTGCAACTTCATCAATAATATTTTTAAGTTCGGTTGTATCATAAGGATTTACAAACTCTTCCTTAACAACACCGCAAGCCTTTGCAAATTCAACCTGCGCTTCACACTGTTTTCTGATTTCAACCTGTGCAAACTCAACAGCTTCCATAATATCGTCCTCTGTTACGAATTTACATCCGGCCTCAACCATAATAACACTGTCATGTGTACCTGCTACAACGATATCCAAATCGGATTTATCTGCCTGCTGGTGAGTAGGGTTTGCAATAAGCTCACCGTCTACTTTTGAAACTCTAACTGCACCAATCGGGCCTTCAAAAGGAGCTCCTGAAAGCATTAATGCGCAAGAAGCACCTAACATAGCCAATGT
>CALUVK010000067.1 GCA_944324205.1 Candidatus Gastranaerophilales bacterium
ATAGTAAATAATTGTAGTAACAAGTTACTGCAAGTGTTTAATAAATATTACGTAGGTGTAGATTTAGAGCATGAATAGGATATTAAACAAATTAATCATACTAATACTCATATTATCAACACCTGTTGCTACTATGGCGGCAGAAACAAAGCCTTTGAAAATTAAGGCAGAAACAAACGCTGCAAATTTAGATATGGTTATTAAAGATAATTTTGTTAAGGCAAAATATGCTTCGGCGGAAAATCGGTTTGCTCAAAGCAACGTGAAGGCTTCTTATGATGATTTTAACAGCCTTATACAAAGAACAGCGCATGATGATTATGTGTTTCTGGTATATGGTATGAAGATGGCAGAGTTTGGGTTCTTTGATTTATCAGATGCTTTAATAAAAAAACTTGACGCAAATAGCTTTACTTCTTCTTACGTAAACGATATTAGACGATTTTACTATCCGTCTTCTATTGTAAATCAGAAAGATTTGCTATATCTTGCTGATGCTTATTCAAATATTGTTTACAACAACATGGCGATAGAAACGACGTCTGAACTAATAAATAGCAATCAGGCGCCAGAAAGTGATTATAAAAATTATTTAATTGCTCTTGGGAACTATAAATCCAACAACTTGCAGCAGGCTTTAAAATATATTAATAATGCAATTGTTCAGAATGATACCAATGTAAATTATCAAATTCTGAAAGCAAAAATTCTTGCTGACTCTAATAAATCCAAGCAAGCTTTAAAACTTCTTGAAAAAATCAAGAAAGAGCCGTTTAAAACAGTAGATTTCCAGAGAAAAATTTGTGCGGCAGAAGAATATATTCTGTATAAGACCGCAAAAGACGAGCCTTTAAAAGATTATCATTTAGCATATTATTACCATCTGCAGGAAAAGAGCCTTCTTGCGACAAAGGTTCTGCAAACAGCAATATTGCACGCAAAACAATATAGTCCTATGATATTTTCGCTTTTAGGTAAAATATATTATGATAATGATGAGCCGCTTAAAGCTCAAGAGTTTGCGGCAAGAGCTTACAAGGAAGATCATAATAATTATCTAGCTGCAATTACTCTTGCTGATATGAACTATGATAATAGAAAATATGAAGAGGCGCTAAAGTATTATAAGAAAGCTAAAAAACTAACTAGAGATATAGAACCATCTATTGGGATGGCAAAAACATATTTAGCAATGGAAAAAGATAAAAAATCCAAAAAGCTTTACGAAAAATTATTAAAGAAAAATCAGTACGATGAAGAGCTTCTTGTAGATTCTCTGCAAGTATTTCCTCAAAATGCAGATTATTATTTGCCGCGTGTAGCGTCTTTGGATATTACAAATAATGATATCTGGTTAGGGCTTGCTAATCTTGCTATCAGAGATAAAAATTATGTGATGGCATCTACGTATCTCAACAATTCTTATTATATTGACGCAAATAATTTTAAATACTATTATTATCTTAGCCTTGTACTCAGGGCAAAAGGCGATATAGAACAGGCAAACCAATCGTTAATAAGGTGTTCAAGACTCAATTCAGATTATGCGGCAGACGTAAATCCGGGACATAGTATATATGATGAAGAATAATATTTTAATCGTAGAAGATCATGAATTAACTCGTTTCGGCCTTAAAACAGCATTTGAAGGCTGTGATTATGTTGCGAATATTTTTGAAGCAGAATCCGCTGAAAAAGGTATTGATATTGTTAACGAAAATGAGATAAATCTTATAATAATGGATTTAGGCCTGCCCGGAATGGACGGAATCCAGGCAACTCAGAAGATTAAAGGCTTAAACAAAGATATTAAAATTGTGGTTTTAACTTCGCATAACGATGAGCAGGAAGTTTTAAACAGTTTAAAAGCAGGTGCTAATGCCTATTGCTCAAAAGAGATTAATCCTAAAAGGCTGACTCAGGTTGTTCAGTCAGTCCTGGACGGTGCAGCGTGGTTTGATCCTTCCATTTCGCACATAGTCCTTGAAGCTGCTACAAAAGGACATGAGAAAGAAACTGCAAAACCTGAAAAAGATTACGGATTAACCAGTCGTGAAACGCAGATACTTAAACTTATAACCGAAGGTTACAGCAATATCGAAATAGCAAAAGAACTCTTTGTAAGTATTAACACTACAAAAGCTCACGTTGCAAGCATCTTGCAAAAACTTGAAGTAGATGATAGACTACAAGCAGCACTAAAAGCATTAAAGGAGAAACTTGTATAGATGGGCGGATTAGCTTCAATATTAGTAGTGGATGACAACCCAAAATATCTTGCAGATGCGCTTCCTATGTACGGTTATGATGTTACAACTGCAGAGGATGGTATTGAAGCATTAAAGATTTTGACAGAAAAAGAAGATTCTTTTGATTTAATTCTGCTTGATGTTATGATGCCGAATATGGACGGGTGGGACACTTTAAAAGCTATAAGAAGCAATAAAAAGATTAAATACATTCCCGTAATTATGATAACGGCTGTAAGTGAAGACCAGAAAATAGTTTCGGGCTTAAAAATCGGGGCTGATGATTATATAGTGAAACCGTTTATACTGCCAAACCTGCTTGCAAGAATTGAAGCTGTTTTAAGGCGCTGTAAGTGGCAAAAGGAAGCTTCCGGAAGTAGCGAAAAGAAATTAAATAAAGATGTAAATCTGGATGCGCTTACGCCTAAAGAAAAAGAGGTTTTAGCACTTGTAGCAAAAGGCGCTAGCAATCAAGAGATTGCAGATAAACTCTATGTAAGAGATGTTACGGTAAAAACACATTTAAACAGTATTTTTAAGAAATTAAAAGTAACAAACAGAACTCAGGCTGTGTTGCTTGCAATGGAAGTTAATCTTATAAATTAGAAATTGAAAGGATAAAAATGTTAACAAAAGAAGAATTGGTGAATTTGATATTTACAAATGTAGACGCTTTTAATGATGAAATTAAGCAGGCAAGTGGAGCTATAGATCTGAGTGAAACAGATTTTTCAGGTATATCTCTTGACGGAATAGAGTTTGTAAATGTGGATTTGACATCATCTTCTTTTGCGGATTCACACCTTACAGAAGTTAAATTTGACGGCTGTGATTTGACATCTGTTGATTTTACACGGGCAAATCTGGTTGAGTGTTCTTTCAATGAATCTGTTTTAAACGGTACGGATTTCAGCTATTCAAAAACTGATTACTGCAATTTTTCGGATGCAGACCTTGCTGGTGCAATATTTCAGGGAGCTGATTTAACTAATTCGGATTTTTCTGCTGCAGAGAATTTAAGCGCCTGCAGGTTTGATGAAGAAACTGTCTGGCCGGATAACGAAAATCTGCCTGAAGACTTTGATGCAAGCTATTCTTCAGACTTATCATCCCTGCAGGATGAAGATGATTATGAACAGTCTGATTATTAATTTGGAGTATTTATAACAGTAACATTTTCAATATGATAGGTATGCGGGAACATGTCGAAAGGCTGTATTGATTCAATTTTGCAGCCTTGTTCTGTCAAATATTTCAAATCTCTTGCTAATGTTGCAGGATTGCAAGAAACATATATTATTTTTGATTTTGTGAGTTTTAATGCATAATCTAAGCTGCTTTTTGAACATCCTTTTCTTGGAGGATCCAAGATAGTTACGTCAAATTTTCTGCCTTTGGTCCTGAGTTCTTTTTCAAAAAACATTGCTGCATCCATATTGTGAAGTTCGACATTTTTAATACCGTTTTCTTTAAGTATTTTATCAGCCAAAGCAACAGACTCTTTAACTTCTTCCACACTGACAACTTTTTTTGCAATACCAGCAAGACAAATCCCAAAAGTTGTAATGCCTGCATAAGCGTCTAATATAGTTGGCTGCTCAATATTTTCAGAGATATATTTTTTTACATACCTGAAAATATTATCCGCAGTATAAGGATTTACCTGAAAGAAAGTCTTTGCACTAACTTTGAAAACCTTATCACAGAGTTTTTCTTCAATAAAATCTTCGCCTTCAAGGATTTCCGTTTTATCACCAAGTATAAGATTAGTTTTTTGAGGATTTAAATTTATTCCTACTCCTTGAATATTTTCTGCTTCGTTATAAATTTTGTGCGCTAAAACCTTAAGTTTATCAAATATTTTTATAGAGTTTACTGCCAGAATTATAAGGCTTTTTTTGTTGTATGCCGAGGTTCTTATAACTATATGTTTTAAATCCCCGCTGTGCTTATTCTCATTGTAACCGGAAATTCCGCACTCCTGTGCAGCTGCTCTTATAAATTCAATTATATTGTCGCAATATTCAGGCTGAATCGGACAATACTTGATGTTTACAAGTTCGTGAGAGCCTGTTTTATAATAGCCGGCTAAAATTCTCTTAGAATTTTTTGTTTCACTTACCGGATATTGAATTTTATGCCGGTAATGCTTAATTTTGGGACTTGGAATCACATCTCCTATAGTGACATCTAAGGCTCCTATGTTGCGCATGGCATCTTCTACGATTTCTTTTTTTAGTTTTAATTGATAGCCATACTCTATGAATTGAAGCTGGCAGGCTCCGCATACTTTTTGCATCGGGCAGAACGGTTCAATTCTATATGGAGAAGGTTTTATAATCTCAATAATTTTAGCTTCCGCAAAGTTTTTGTTTTTCTTTCCTACGCGAATTTTGACGATATCGCCGGGACATGCACTTTCGACAAAAATAACATATCCTTCTATTCGCGCAATACCAAGCCCGAGGTTGGAAAGTTTTTCAATCTCTACTGTTAAAATTTCCGGAATATCTTTTTTATTTATTGTCTGCATGGTTTTATTACTTGAATATTACGAGTTTCGGAAATTTCCTGACGCGCATCTTTGATTATCTGCTTATATTCATCAGACAAACTTAAACCGTTACACAGTCTGTCTATAAAACCATTATTAACTTTAACGGCTTTTTCTAATGCTCCGACATTTTCAAGGACTTCTTTTATATCGGCAAGATCATAACCGAAAGATTGCTTTGACTGATAAACCATCATTTCGCCGGTTTCTGCAACAAGTGGTTCGCCGCCTAAATCAAAATGAAGTTTAAATATGGATTTTAAATCCTGTAATTCGGCCTGCATAGTAGCAATACTTTGTTGGATTCTTAAATATCTGTCAAAAAGATAATCAACATTATCAAGTTGTTTTTTCTGCCAGTCAAGTCTTTGAAGATACAATTTTTTTAACTTGGGATAAGCAAGAGCAAGTCCCATTGCATCGGCCATCGCTCTATGATGGTTTTTTAAATCCACATTAAACCTGTGAGTTAACGCTTCCAGACCGTGTGATTCCAAATCCGGAGCGATTTCTTTAAACATCATTTGGGTATCAATTCTTGGATTTTCAAGTTTTTCGCCGGTAACTCTAAGTTTAGCTTCGTTCAAAAAAGAATAATCAAAAATGGCATTATGAGCTACTATCGGATAATCTCCTATAAATTCAAGAATTTTGGGTATAGCTTCTTCTTCGCTTGGGGCATCTGCGACCATTTCTTGAGTGATACCGTGAATTGCCATACTGGATTTTCTAATGTGCTGGTGCGGGTTAATAAGAGTTTGAAACTCTTCTTTTATTTTACCGTTTTCTAGCCTTATGCCGGCAAATTCAATAATTTTTTCCCTTGTATAATCTAATCCTGTAGTTTCGGTATCTAAAACAATCTCAATTTCTTTTTTCCGTGGCATTACCTAATCTCCCTATAAGTATAATAGCATAAATATACAATATATGGTAATATTAATAAATAAAAGAGAAAGGAGCTTTATAAAGATGGTTCAGGAAATAAATACAGATGTTTTTGATATGGAAGTTTTAGAAAACGACGGGCTTACGGTTGTGGATTTTTTTGCAAACTGGTGCGGTCCATGCCGGAAGCTGAGCCCAATATTAGAGGAGGTAGAACGTGATTTGGGCGAAAAGGTGAAATTTACTAAAATTGATACTGATGAAAATATAGAAGCCGCTAAAAAATATCAGGTAAGCGGTCTGCCGACATTATTGGTATTCAAAGACGGTGAAATTGTTGAGAGAATGGTCGGTCTTATGCCCAAAAGCTCTATTATTACAAATATTGAAAAACATCTGTAATTGTTAAATGCTGTTATACATTACATAATAGACAAGAAATTAAATTTTAATTCCATACTTTTTTCATTAACTTGACATAGAAAAGCTGTATTTTATAATATTACACAGATTTTATTTTACACTAAGGAAATAGCATGAAGGAAGGGTTAACACAAAAACAGTGGATTACGCTTTTGGGTATGACTATTGCGGCATTTATATTTAATACCTCGGAATTTATGCCCATAGGCCTGCTAATAGATATATCAAAAGATTTCCATATGACAGAAGCAAATGCCGGAATGATAATTACTATCTATGCTTGGGTGGTGATGTTATTGTCACTGCCTCTTATGATGCTCGTTAGTAGATTTAGTTATAAAAAACTTTTATTGAATTGCGTTGCATTTTTCGGAATTTCCCATATCATGTCTGTAATAGCACCATCTTTTATATTCTTGCTGCTATCACGTATTGGGGTAGCGTGTGCACATTCTGTATTCTGGTCAATAGCCACTCCGATTGCTGTAAAACTTGTTTCTGAAAAATTTCGTTCGTTTGCAATGAGTATGGTTGTAACCGGAACATCAATCGCAATGATTGCAGGGCTTCCACTTGGAAGAGTTATAGGCTTGCACTTCGGATGGAGGATGACCTTTCTTTCTATTGCAGTAATAGCATTTATTCTATTTTTCTATATATTGTTTTCTTTTCCTGAAATGTCCAACGGAAGAAAACTATCAATGCATCGCTTGCCGTTATTATTGAGAAAACCTATGCTTCAAGGACTTTATATCGTGACATTCGTCATAGTAACAGCGTATTACACCTCTTACAGTTATATTGAGCCGTTTCTTTTTCAAATTGCAAAATTAAGTGAAAATATGATAACTATAGCTCTTATTGTATTTGGAGCCTCCGGAATTTTCGGAAGTTTGATTTTCTCTGTTTTTTATAAAAAATATGAAAAGTATTTTTTCTTTGCATCTATTGTCAGTATAATGCTGGTTTTATTTCTATTGACCCCTGTTTCGTCTAGCCTGTTGTTAATAATATTTATATTTGCATTTTGGGGAATGGTTGTTACAGCTTATAATGTATCCGGTCAGGCTGCTATAATTAATGCAGCTCCGGCGGGAACCGCATCTGTTGCGATGTCTATATACTCAGGGCTTTACAATTTAGGAATAGGAACCGGCTCATGGCTAGGAGGTATAATAACAACTAATATATCAATTTTATATTTGGGTTATTTCGGAGGTATTATAGCTCTGGCCGGGTGTATGTATTGTTTATATAGAATTGTTCCGTTATTGGTTAAAAGTAAAGCATAATTAAACTCTCTGTAAGTGTAAAATATTTGGATAAAGCGGTGAATTTCGAACGTTTGAAACTCATAAAAGTGTTGAAGGTCTCAAAAATCTGATATGGTCTTGCTTTTAGAACGTTATAGGCACCGTTCCGGATATTTTAAACAAACCTATATCTTTTAGAAGTTAAGAACCCCAACCAAATATCAGTTAGACCTCCTCCCTGAAATCAAAAATTTCGCCCCTGTCTTGGATTTGCTCCACGTTCCCGGAGTGT
>CALUVK010000068.1 GCA_944324205.1 Candidatus Gastranaerophilales bacterium
TAATATTTCAAATTTATGTTGCCCAAAATAATCAAACCATGTGGAACAAATAATCAAACCATGTGTTCTTTTACACATATATTTATTGGCTTGTACTATTGCATACCGCAATGGCACAGCTTCTAAACCCTCTGGATAGAATGAGCCGTTAAATCCCTCTGGTATCTCTCTTTTTTGTGTGAGCGCGTACGGTGCTAGTAAATATAGTCCAATGTGCATATGGTGCTTTTTTAATTCTCTTAAAACTCCTTGTACCATATAGTCAAAACTGCCGTAATGTCCTACAGTGAACGTATTTACACCATATTCAGTTATATGCTTTTCAACAACTTCTGATAATTGGGCTTTAATACTGCTCGGCGCGTGCCGATTGCCTATGAAAAAACATGTTTTTCCGTCATCCATATTGAAATATCATCACAAACCCGATTTAATTAACAGATAAATTCGTAAAACAAGACACTTATAATTTATCAAAGTATGGATTACGCTTGTCGTATGACAGATTTTCAAGAGTTAATAAACAAGTCAATTAAAAATTTGAAGTTAAGCCTTGATATGACACAGGAAAAATTTTCTGAAAAATGTGGATTGAGTACGGATAATTACCGCAACCTAGAGTATAATAGGCACGCCCCAAAATCTAGCACAATAGATAAAATCTGTTCAACTTTTAATATTTCCCCATTAGAGTTGTTAAGATATGGAACGGAGCAACCCAACGATATAGAACAAATAACAGATTTATTAAGAGGAATGCCGGAGGCTCAACTCAACATGGTAAGAGATTTTATTGCCCTTGTTCGTAGGTACAAAATAAAGTAGAACATTATAAACATTGAAAATAACAGAAAATATCGATATAGTAATGATGAAATCAGTCGATAAAATTAAGTAAATCTGTGTGTCATTAATATGAAAATTCATACCTTTAGGATTTAATTCATAGGGCTGAAATAGTTGATTTTCGTTTATTTTGAGCATATTTGTACGCACATAACCCAAAGGTCGTTAGTCAAATCCAGCTTTCGTAACTAATTAATTTACAGGCAATCTATGTTATAATCTGTTTATACCAACTTTAAACAGAATCACAACAAAAGGGGATAAGAAGAATGGATTCATCAGAAGCTGAAACAACAAACGTTACGCAAGATTTGTTTTTTAATTTTTATACAAAATTAAACGATATCTGCATGCATAACGATAAAAACAGAGGGTATAAAACAGGGTTTGAGGATTATGATAATCTTACGCATGGACTTCAAAAATCAGAACTAACGGTTATTGCCGGCAGGCATTCTATGGGAAAATCCTCTTTTGTTTTAAATATTGCAATAAATCTGGCAGAACAAAATATTCCTGTCCTATATGTATCATATGATTTAGATAAAACTGCTGTTGCATTGCGAATAATTGCTGCACTGTCGGAATTTGACGGAAATAAAATCAAAGAAGGTTTTTTAACACAACAAAGCTGGGAAAAAATTATTAATGCTCTTAATATTGCGTCTGAATTAAGTAAAAAAAATTTACAAATTGAAGCAAACTGCTATCTATATTATAAAGACCTTTTTGATTTAATCAGAAAATTTAAAGATGAAAATTCTGAAGGAGTTGTAATAGTAGATTATTTTCAGCTTATAAAATTATATAAACAAGAAGATGTAAGAATTATTGAGCTATCAAGCCTTGCGGCAGCATTCAAACATTTGGCAATGGAGATTGAAATGCCGATTATACTGGTTTCCCAGGTTAGCAAAAAGTGTGAAGAAAGAAGTGATAAACGCCCTATATTAAGTGATTTAGCAGAATGCGATGCGCTGGCTCAACACTGCGATAATCTTGTATTTTTATACAGAGACGAGTATTATGATAAAGATGACACAATTTGTGAAAATCGGAATATAGCAGAATTTAATATTGCAAAACAAAAAAATGGACCGTGTGGAACAATAAAATTATTGTATCAAGCTAATATTTTTAAATTTAAAAATCCTGTTCGTCATTATGAATTTTGATTTTGCTAGGAAAAGTTTATTTTGAGAAACATGATGAGGTTAAATAATGGAAAGAGTTGTAGAAGTATATGCCGGAGCATATGCAAGCGGAAAATCTGAAACAGCATTAAATCGAGCAAGACAGTATGCAGCTATGAATAAATCAATAACTCTGGTTGATTTAGATACGGTAGAACCGGCTTATACATTGCGGCCAATTGCTGGAAAGTTAGAGGATATGGGGATAAAAGTTATAACTCAGCCGGACAATTTTGGTCTTGGAGAAGCTGCGAGTTATGTCACACCTGCACAGACCAATTGTCTTTCCCAAAGAGGTAATATCATAATTGATGTTGGTTATGGTGCTGGAGGACTTGATATTCTTGACATATTGAATAATATAAATTTTGAGAAAAATCTTGAAATCTATCTGGTTGTTAATACTGCAAAATTTGAAACTTCCACTGTTGAAAATATTATAGAATATGTAACCTTTTCAGAAGGTATTGAAAAACGCCCTTGGAAAAAATTTACAGGAGTTATTTCAAATACTCATTTTGGTGATGAAACTACAAAAGAAGATGTTATAAATGGATATAATAAACTTAAAAAAGCTTGTGAAAAAATTAATCTTCCAATTCGTGCAATTGGCATAGATGAAAAACTTGCTTCCGCGTTTAGGCTGAATTATGACGGCGTAGAAATTTGGACATATAAACGCATGATGCCTCTTGCTTTCTGGTAAAACTATTTCCAGTATTTATCAAGCCATTTAGTAGGTTTAATATATCTAAATCCGCCTTTACCAAAGTATCCTTTATATGCTTCTTCCGGCGTAGGGCGACCGTGAAAGATTAGTATTTTAGCTTCTTCAGGATCGCGTGGAGTCTTAAACCAACAGAATGGAAATTTGTGAAGACATTGACGTTTAAAACTTACAACCCAATCTTTTGGCCAATATTTTAAGAGTCCTTTTCTATCCATTTCATACGAGAGAAATACTTGTTCATTTTTATATCTTTTTCTTATATCTTTACCTTCTTTATAAAAATGTTCTATTATGTCTGCATGTTTACCAATTTCAAAACGATACACAGAAGAATTACCTACAATATCATGCGGATAATCATAATCTTTTGATATTAGAAAACTTCCTTCCACTTCAAAAAACGGATCTAAGGAACTTCGTATTATTATATCTAAGTCTAAAAATAATGCAGTTCCTTGTAAATCAGAAAGCGGATTTTCAAAAAGTCCTAGTTTTTTCCACATTCTATCAGGAATTCCAGCGTCATCCAATTCAGGAAGAGGACGAATTTCTACACCATCAACGATACCTTCTGCATTATCTGTAAAACAAACAAATCTATGAGGAACTGTTAAGTTTTTTTCAACCATATGATAAAGTTTGTTAACATATTCCGGGCCAAATTTATTTCCCCATTTTATACAAATTACATTTTTATCCATATCATACTCCTCGATTTTCTTAACAATAGCATAAATGAGTTAATTAAACAATTCTTTATTCATTCTGTCAATTCTTTTTTTATAATCTTTGTCAATTTTTAAAGCCTTAGATTTCTTTATAGCATCTAAAAAAACTTTATTGTCAATTTCCTTAGAAATATCAATTCTTGCCGGAACAATTAAATTGGTTGTATTAAAATATCTTATGTTTTCTTTTGAAGCTAAAAATCTGACAAATTTTTGAGCACTGTTTTTATGTTTTGAATTTTTAGCAATTGCCCATCCTGAAGCATCAAGAGGTACTATTCCGGGAAAAGTTATTACATCCCAACTAAATTTTGCTTTTTCTTTAATCATTGGATACATCCATCTGCCCGAAAGATATAATGCAATTTTTCCATCTATAAATAATTGAGCTTGAGTCGAACTTCCTGTTTGAGCCGGAGTAGGCGCATAACAGCCTTCAAGATTTTTATAAAAATCAATTGATTTTGATGCAGAATAAATATCTTCTCCAAATGTTGTGATATACGGAAGCATAAAATAAACTTCTCTTTCATAACTTGTACCAAATGGTTTAATAGAAGAGATTATTGTTAAAAATTCATCTAGGTTTTGGGGTGTATTTGTTGTGAGTTCTTTGTTTCTATAAAATAAAAGATTAGAAATATCTCGTGGGATAGCAAGGAGCTTCCCGTTATAAGTTAGTGATTTCAGGCTTTCTTCATAGTATTCATTTGGATTTATTAAATCTTCAACATCATCAAGATATTCTGCATATAGTGGTAAATATAAATTGTTAATGAAAATAACATCGGGCGGTTTTTGTGATGCAAAAAACAGATGAAGTTTTTGAAAATAATTTTGTGGAATATGTTCAAAATTTACCTTTATTTCAGGATTTTCTGCTTCAAAATTTTTAATAATTTCATTTATAATTTTAACTTCTGTAACTGAACCCCAAGACGAAAATGTTATTTCTTCTTTCGTTTCAGATGTACATCCTGAAAGAATTAAACAAAGTAATAAAAAAATAATACATTTTTTTGCTAACATAAATCCATAACGTATTCAATACTGTTCAGGTTGACAATTAGAATAAATTTGTGTGTTCCAATTCTTACTATATACCTCGAACTTCCATCATCAAGTTTTTCACTAACTCTTGCTTGCATTTTAAATGTTTTCAAAGTTTCATAATGCTTGATTACAAAACTTCCTGTCGGGATATATCCTAGAACATAATATTCGCCGGATTTAACTGCAAGGTAACATCCTGATTTACGTGTGAACTCTACGGTATCAAGAATTTCATATTTTTCATTATCTACAATACAAACAGGCGCAGTTTTTTCTGCAATAACTTCTTCATTTGTAATTTGAGATTCAATATTTTGATCTTTTTCTTTTGTTTCCGGTTCAGATACAATATTTTTAACTTGGGTTTCTCGTTCTTTTTGTTTTTCTTCAATAAGTTCTAAAAGTTTATCAGCTTCCTTATTTCTGTCCGGTTTTACAATTTTTCGTTTACGATTTATTACTGGCATAGCAGGTTCTTCGTTTGGTTGAACATTTGATTCTAATACATCATTTGTTTTTCCCGGGAATTTTTTATCAAAATCTACATATGTATTATCGTAAAGCGATTCAAAATCGTTGATTTCACGTTCTTGTTCTTTTGGAATTTCTTCTTCATTATTTATAATTTCGAACCCTTCATCAAACTGATTAAATTCTTCCTGCATATCTGAAACAGTAGGAGCATTACTTTCATCAAATTCATTTAAAACTTCAAACTCCTGAGTACCGTCATAAAATGGTTTGAATGTAACATTGCTAATATTTTTTAGAAGCTCCTCTTCACTAACTTGTACAGGAGTTTCTTTAGGTGTTTCATATTTTTCCGGATGTTGCAGCATATCTTCTAAATCCGGCAACTCATCTGCTACTGACATTTTAGCTACATCATAACCTGTTTCTGCGTATTGAATATTGTCAGAAGGGCGTGAGGCATAAGCTTCAGAATTATTAATTTCTTTAGAAAGATCCGGTAGTTGATCTTTCAAGGAAATGGTACTTACATCATAGCCTTCACTATAATAAACGACTTGCGGTTTGACTTCGGATTCTATTTTACGTCCGCCCTGTTTTTTCAATGCTTCTGAAAGATCCGGCAGCATATCCTTTACATTCAAAGTAAGAAGCTCGGAGGTTTTATGCGGTTTTGATTTTTGTTTTTCAAATTCTTTTTGCATTTCCTCCATTCTATGGGGATTTGTACGCAAATCGGTTATAAAATTATTATCTATTTCAACACTAATTAATTTATTTAAAGCATCTATATCGTCTTTTGTGAAAGTGATATTTTGATTAATTGTATATGCAGTTACAAAATTTTCTAAAATTTCTTTATGTGAAGGTTTTTTCTCTATCGGATTTGTGACAACGAATTTTTCCAAATTTTTCATAGTGTCATCACTGATTTCCGAATTTAGTAATTTATCTATTTTCTCAATATCAGATTTTGAAAATTTCAGATTTTCATCATTAATAAACTTGTTAAATAATTCTTCGTTATATAGAGGCTCTTCCTCCGGAATATCTTCTTCTGTGAAAGAGAATGAGCTTAAGAAATCTTCAAGAGCAAGGTTTTCTTCCTCTTCAGATGTAATGTCGGAATTATTTGTAGTTTCTTCAGATTCTTGTTTTATTTTTTCCTGGAATAGTTCATCTAAATCAACGACATTTTTTTCTTCTTGCGTCTCTTCAGTGGAGATATTTTCTTCTGTTGTAATGGGATCAGAAACAGTTATGTTTTCAAGCGGCATTTTTACAGGTTTTGTATACATTTTATCAAGTTTTTTGATAGTTGATTGAAGTTTTTTCTTTTTTGCTTTTTCTTGTTTTTCTTTTTTCTTTTTAGAAGTTTCATCGTTGAGATCAATATTTATTTGTTCTCCGAGTAATTCAGCCATTTTGCCTTTAGCTCTTACAAAGAGAAAGATACATATGATGCTAATTAGAAGAACTCCCAAAATGATAAGAATAGCTTGTGAGGAATCATCGCTGCTGTTATAATTTGTAACTGTTTTATTTTCTGTTTGTTTCGGATTCTCTTCTGTTGGGGCAGGTGCAGATGTTTGCGCCGGTGCTGGTTTTTGAGAATTCACATTTCTATTTTGAGGTTCAGGGCGACTTACTTGCCGGGTTTGGATATTTTGTGAAGTTCTTTCAAATTGATGAACACTCTTTCTTATATCAACAGGGTTAGTCTGATCCACGCCGCTTCTCGAACGAATAGAGTCGTTCTGTCTCATCCGCATGTAATCTTGCCTTGCTTGATATTTTGCAAGCTCCCGTTCTCTTCGATTAATCTCTGCCTGTATATCTCTTTCCTGGGTAGGTCTGGAGTTTATAGCATCCTCTGCCCTATTGGAAGGACCGGTTTTGTCTGGTATATATAGTGCTTTTTTTGCATTTAAAGCTGTATTTGGCAGTGTTTTTATTGTTATTTTAGTATAACCGTTGCTGCTTGTAGTATATGGCATTGTGCGGACATTAACGCTTTGAACGTTACCGGCTAATTCCGGAGAAGATGCCATTAGACTGTTAGTTTCAGGAAGCATGATTATATATGTTGTAGCATCCTTTTTTATAGGATTAATTGTTTGTTCATAATTTTGTTTTGTAAGCAAAGTAACATTAACAGCACCATTTGAACTGCCTTCAAATTTCAACGACATAAGGCTGTTTTTATAATTCTCTGCGCCAAAAGCTCCAACTACCGTAATCACTGAAGCTAGAACTAATGCAATCGTTCTCTTCTTAAAATGCTTCATAAAGTTATTTTATCATAATTTGATTTAACTAACTATACTTTATTTAGATGGTAATATTAAGCCGATTTTTAGATTTTACGCAAGTTCTTTCTGTAACGATAAATTAACGAATTGTTACAAATAGTAGAAATAATTTTTTTTATTGATTAGAATATCTATTGGATAGAGAAAGAGGGGAATTTTTTAAAATGAATGCAAATCCGAATAAAGT
>CALUVK010000069.1 GCA_944324205.1 Candidatus Gastranaerophilales bacterium
GCAACTCCGGGAGAGTTTGAAAAAGAGACTTCCGCACAGCTTGTAGAGCAGATTATCCGCCCGACCGGCTTAGTTGACCCCAAAATTAGCGTAAGGCCGATTGAAACACAGATTGACGATTTAAAGAAAGAAATTGAAATCCGGGCTAAAAAGGAAGAGCGCGTATTGATTACAACTCTGACTAAGCGCATGGCAGAGGATTTGTGCGACTACTTCCTGCAAGACGGAATAAGAGTCCGATATCTTCATAGCGGTATAAAATCTATAGAGCGCGTGGAAATCCTGCGTGATTTAAGGCTCGGGGAATTTGACGTTTTAATCGGGGTTAACCTCCTAAGAGAAGGACTTGATATTCCGGAAGTTTCTCTGGTTGCGATTATGGACGCTGATAAGGAAGGATTTTTGAGGTCAGAGACAAGCTTAATCCAGACAATCGGACGCGCTGCCCGTAATGCCTGCGGTGAAGTTATTATGTATGCTGATAAAATAACAGATTCAATGCAAAAAGCAATCGATGAAACAAACAGAAGGCGCGAAATCCAGCTGGAACATAATAAGAAATACGGAATTATTCCGCAAACCATTAAAAAACCCATTGAGAATAATTTGTTATCACTTGTTGCAAGCTATAGGGATTTAGAAGATATTGTTGCAGAAGAAATGGTAGATTTAGGTATCGAAAAGAAGGATTTACCAAAACTTATTACAAAACTGGAAAAAGATATGCATAAAGCTGCCAAAATCCTTGATTTTGAGCGAGCTGCAGAAATAAGAGACCAGTTAAAAAAACTCAGAGAAATGGTTAACTAGCGTACATAAAATATAGGAAATAAATTCGGAATTTAACTTTAGGCTGTTATATTTGCCGGGAATGTGATATAATAGAAAAGTTGAAAAAGTGTTTTAAAACAAGGAGATTGTATGTCCGTAATTACCAGATCTATTTATATACTTGCAATAGTTGATGCTTTAATTGTTGCATTTACAACGATGCATATGTTTGCCGGACTTGCAGAGAATGCATTTCAGTTATTTATAACTACCTTATGGTTTTTTATAGTTTTAATGTTTACCTTGTATGCAAAAGGTTTTTATAATGTTCGAGAATACGAAATTAAAGATATATATTTCTTATTTGAAGCTGTTGCAGTTACATCAGCAATTACAGCAATTCCTCTTATTATATTAGGTTTTAATATAATAACATTTCTACTCCTAGCAACGAATGCAACGTTAATCTTTATATTCCTTCTGACCTGGAGAATTATATTTTATATGCATTTCAAATATTTTAAAACTGTAAAAAATGTATTAATAGTTGGAGCCGGGCAAGATGGAAAACTTATTGCAGAAGAAATCCAGGCTCAACCTGCATTAGGTCTCAAGGTTGTTGGATTTCTTGATGATAATATGAATACAATAGAGGATGAAGATTCTACTATTCCAATTCTTGGTTTAACATGCGATTCAGAAGCTGTTATTAAAGATAACAATGTTAAAATAGTTATTATAGCTGTAAAATCCCGCATGGATTCTATAATTCTTACAGATCTTGTAAAAGGGATTCCATTGGGAGTAAAAGTCTGGAGAATGCCTAAATTTTATGAAAAAATAACTCATAAATATCTGGTCTCAAAAATGACAGTAAATTGGCTTTTCTATGATTGTGTCCGCAAAAAAGCTCTTTTGTATGCTAATCTTAAACGTTTTTGTGATGTTATCGCATCAATTGCAATTTTAATATTAACTTCTCCATTATCGATTATTGCAATGATTAGCATAAAATTATCCGATTTGGGTCCAATATTTTTCACCCAAACAAGAATAGGTAAGTTTGGACAACCATTTAAGATGATAAAATTCCGTACAATGTATCAGGATAAAGTAGAAGAAGATTTTGACGATGACTTGAATGAAGTTCAAGATGATGATAAACGCATTATGCCGTTTTGCAAGTTCCTGAGACAATTTCATATTGATGAATTGCCTCAAATGATAAATGTTTTGCGTGGCGACATGAGTATTATAGGACCGCGTCCGGTTAGAGAAGAGGTTTATTATGAAAATAAAAACCGTATTCCGTTCTGGGAAAGCAGAAATTGGGTTAGACCGGGTTGGTGTGGCTGGCAGCAAATCAATGTTTGTGAACCATCCGCCGAAGAAAGACTTGAATATGATTTGTATTACATTAAACACAGACATATCTTATGGGAGTTTACAATTTTAATACAATATGTCGCTAAAGTATTAAGCGGAAGATGTAAATAAAATATTTATAACGACGAACAGATGTTGAAAGCTATTTTTTCGAGATTCCAAGAACTGCGATATTTATCTTCTAAGAGTTCTTTTTCGATTTGTTCGAAAATATAAACTATATCAAAAATTGGTTTTTTATTTTTTAGAATATTTATCAATATTTCTCGTATTTCATATGCATTCAATTGTTTAGAAATATCCCAAACGAGCCAGGAATTCTTTCTTTGAACAAAATTGATATATTTTTCACAAATTTCCATAGAAAAGACCTTATCTATATTATTAGTACAAGTATGATAAAGAGCTTGATAAATTTCTTTTTTAACTGTTTTTAAGTTAGGAACAATAAAATTTTCCAACATTTTTTCTCCGCGAATTTCAATAATAAATTGATTTTCTTGTAATTCTTTATTATCAATAATTCTAACAGAAGGTAAAATGAATCCGCTCATATTTCTTATGTTTTCCCTTAAAATTGCGATTTCTTCTATTATATTTTTGTTAAAACTTACTAAATCTTCACCTATTTTAAGAGTTATTATTTCTGTATTTAATGAATCAAAAGCTTCATCAATCTGTTCTTCTATTGTTTTGATATACTCTTGATTTTGTTTTTTTAATATATTTTTTATTTTTTCAAACATATTTTTTATTTAATAATCTACGTAATTTTGTCAAAAAAACAATGTAGATTTTAATCTACATTGTTTTTACTTGCACTTTCGCTAAAATATTTTTATAACTTTTAAAATTTCTTTTAAGCTACTAAACTCTCCAGGCAAACCTACGATTTGCCTTTGCGTTTATAAAAATCTTCAATAAATCCTGTATTAAAGTTTCCGCTCATAAAAACTTCATCTTCAACTATTTCCTGATGGAAAGGTATGGTCGTTTTAATACCAGTTACGACATATTCTTTAAGAGCCTGATACATTCTGCGGCGAGCTTCATTTCTGTTTTCACCCCAGCATATCAATTTCCCTATCATTGAATCATAGTAAGGCGGGATTGAATATCCGGGATATACATGCGAATCAACTCTTATACCAAACCCTCCAGGAGCAAAGTAGCCGTCAATTTTTCCCGGACAAGGCATAAAATCATGTTCCGGATCTTCTGCATTAATACGGCATTCAATAGCATGGCCTCTTAAAAGAACATCATCCTGCGTGTAGCCAAGCTTTTTACCCGATGCCACAAGGATTTGTTCTCTTACAATATCAATTTGAGAAATCATCTCTGTAACACAATGCTCAACTTGAACACGGGTATTCATTTCCATAAAATACCATTTTCCGTCATGGTCAAGCAGAAATTCACAAGTTCCTGCGCCTTCATAACCGATAGCTTTTGCAGCTCTAACTGCCGCTGCGCCCATCTCTTTTCTTGTTTTTTCGTCAATTGCAGGAGAAGGAGCTTCTTCTAAAAGCTTTTGATGGCGTCTCTGGATAGAGCAGTCTCTTTCACCTAAATGGATAACATTTCCAAACGAGTCGCCTAAAATCTGAACTTCAATATGTCTCGGGTTTTCGAGATACTTTTCTGCATAAACTCCCGGATTTCCGAAGAATTTTTCAGCTTCCTGCTGACAAAGGTTCATGTTTGTTTCAAGTTCATCATCATTTCTGACTATTCTCATCCCCTTACCGCCGCCGCCGGCTGTAGCTTTGAGAATAATAGGATATCCTGCTTTATGAGCAAACTCTCTTGCTTGTTCAACAGACTCCAAAATCCCTGTTCCAGGAGTTACCGGAACATCATTTTCTATCATTGTTTTACGAGCAGTTGCTTTATCGCCCATTTTGCGCATTGATTCAGCAGAAGGGCCTATAAACTTAATTCCGTACTTTGAACAAATATCAACAAAATCGGCCCTTTCAGACATAAATCCATAACCCGGATGGATAGCATCACATCCGGCCATAAGCGCCGTAGAAATTATTGCCGGTATATTCAGATAACTTTGTGTACTGGGTGCAGGTCCGATACAAAAAGAATCTGTTGCCAATCTTACATGCAAAGATTGCGCATCAGCCTGTGAATAGACTGCCACTGTAGGTATTCCAAGTTCGCGGCAAGCTCTTATAACTCTGACTGCGATTTCGCCTCTATTTGCTATTAATACTCGTTTAAACATAGTCTGTCCTCTAATAAATTGGTTTATAAGTTTAGTAGTTGAGAAGTTTAGGAGAATTTAAATTCGCTTTCGCTCATAATAATTAGTTTATAAGTTTAGTAGTTGAGAAGTTTAGGAGAATTTAAATTCGCTTTCGCTCATAATAATTAGTTTATAAGTTTAGTGGTTGAGAAGTTTATAAGAATTTATTTTCGCTTACGCTCATAAAAATTGGCTTATAAGTTTAGCGGTTTAGGAGTTTATAAAAATTTATTTTTGCTTACGCTCAGAATATTTTATATATCTTTTTAACTTCTTCTAAACTCCTCAACTTATAAACTTCTAAACTTTTTTCCTATTCTACATACATCAAAACCTGTCCGAATTCAATCGGATCGCCGTTTTTGACACAAATTTGAACAACTTTACCGGATTGTTCGGATTTGATTTCGTTCATTAATTTCATTGCTTCGATAATGCACACAACATCACCGACATTAACAGTCGAACCGACTTCTACAAACGGAGCCGCATCCGGAGAGGAAGCCGCATAGAAAGTTCCTACCATTGGTGAAGTAATCGCTTTCCCCTTAACTTCCGGTTCTTTTGCTTCCGGCTTAACTGCCGCATTAGAAGCTGCCGGAGCCGGAACCGCCTGTGGTGCTGCAGCAACCGGAGCCGCAGCATAACTTACTTCCGGCAAATCTTTTCTGATTGTAATTGCCTGTTCGCCATCTTCAAGCGAAATTTCCGTTAAACCGTTATCTGCGATAATTTTAGCTAATTTTTCTATATAATCTGTTTCAAACTTCATTTTATTCTCCTTTGAAAGGTCTGGTGTAATGGTTTATAAGTTTATGAGAATTTATTTTCGCTTATGCTCAGAATTTTTTATATATCCTTTTAACTTCTTCTAAACTTCTCAACTTATAAACTCCTAAACCCTATCTAAATATTCATTACTTCTTGTATCAACTCTGATTACGTCGCCATTGGATACAAAGAAAGGAACCTGAACAACTGCACCTGTTTCAAGAGTAGCAGGTTTTGAACCCCCTTGAGCAGTGTTTCCTTTTTCTGCCGGCGGAGTATCAACAACTTCCAACTCAACATGAGCAGGGATATCAATACCTATTATTCTCTTGTCGTGCATTAAAACCTGAACAATCATGTTTTCTTTAAGATATTTTTTACCGTCACCAACGTGATCTTCAGGTATTTGAAGCTGTTCATAAGTTTCGTTATCCATCATGACGTATTCATTTCCGTCTTTATATAAATATTGCATTTCTCTACGGTCAAGCATAGCTTTAGCGACTTTTTCGCCGGCTCTGAAAGTTTTTTCCACAACGTTACCGGTTTCTGCGTTTTTAAGTTTTGTTCTTACAAAAGCAGCGCCTTTACCGGGTTTTACGTGCAAGAATTCAACAACAGTCCACAAGCCGTTATCAAGTTCAAGTGTTAAGCCATTCTTTAAATCGTTTACTGAAATCATACGTACTCCTTAACTATATATAATACTCTTTTTTTTGATACTAACACAAACCAACCTTCGGTGCAACGGGTAAGATTAATGACCTGAAAAATAAAGAAGTACGAACAAAATAGGAGGGGGCGGATGCTTTAGCATCCGCCCCCTCCTAAATATTATAAAATTTTATTTATCATCCAATGCTGCAACACCCGGAAGAACTTTACCTTCAATAAATTCTAAGGAAGCTCCGCCGCCTGTAGAAACATGGGTGAAGTCTTCTGCCTTGCAGAATTTTTTAGCTGCAGAGACAGAATCGCCGCCTCCGATTACAGAAGTTGCACCGTTCTTTGTAGCTTCTACAATTGCTTCAAGAACTGCTTTTGTTCCCTCTGCGAACTTAGGATTTTCAAAAGCGCCTACGGGGCCGTTCATAAGAATTGTTTTTGATGATTTGATAACATCAGCAAAAGCTTTTCTTGAATCTGGGCCAGCATCAACTCCTTCAAACCCATCAGGAATTTCGTTTATATTAACAAATTTGTTTGTTCCGTTGCCAGAGAAATCATCTGTTACAAGAACATCTGTTGCCATTACTAATTTTACGCCTTTTTCTTGAGCTTTCTTTTCAATAGCTTTAGCAACATCTAATTGATCATCTTCGCAAATTGAGTTACCGATTTTACCGCCGTTAGCTTTTACAAATGTATAAGCCATACCGCCGCCAATAATCATATTATCAACCTTATCAAGAAGATTTTCTAACACACCAATTTTAGAAGAAACTTTAGCACCGCCTACAACTGCAGTGAAAGGTCTTTCAGGGTTATCAAGAGCTTGAGATAAGCATCTAATTTCTTTTTCCATCAACAAGCCTGATACAGCAGGTTTAAGAATTTTAGCTAATTTTGCAGTTGAAGTATGGTTTCTGTGAGCAGCACCGAATGCGTCGTTTACGTAGAAATCGCCTAATTTTGCTAACTCTTGGGCAAAAGTCATATCATCATCTTTAGCTTCTTCTGCTTTATAGAAACGAATGTTTTCCAATAATGCGATTTGACCGTCAGTAAGCTTTTCTACATAAGGTTTAGCTTCTTCAACAGACGGAATAAATACGATTTCTTCACCAAAAACTTTAGCCATATATTTAGCAACCGGTTCTAGTGAAAATTCCATGTTTCTTTCGCCTTTTGGTCTGCCAAGGTGAGCCATAAGAACAATTTTAGCACCTTTATCTTTTAAATATTTTACTGTAGGAACGATAGCCTGAATACGGGTATCATCTGTAACATTTTTGTTTTCATCTAAAGGAACATTAACATCGACTCTTACAAGAGCTGTTTTGCCTTTGATGTCGCCTAAATCTTTGATTGATTTTTTCATAGTCTCTTTCCTTTCTTATTTGCATGATAATTATAATCAAAACAAAAAACTCCTGCAAATCACTGCGAGGGATAAATATAATTCAGTCTATTGTATCCAAGCAGTAAAACTCTCCCAAAACCCACCATCCTCGAACCTCTGAATGACGGGAAAACTGGATTGTGTCACTTCAAAACATACCATTATCCAGAATTTCCAATCTTGCCGTCATCCATAGACTCCCAACGTACTGTCATCCAGAGGGCGGAGGGGGT
>CALUVK010000070.1 GCA_944324205.1 Candidatus Gastranaerophilales bacterium
ATATCCAAATGCCACTTTAAATATAAATCTCCTAACCGTACATGCAAAGCAGGATTTGACGGATCTTTCTGTAAATCTAACCTGCATCTCTCTATTTGGTCAAACATTTTATTTTTTGATTTTCTTTGATAATTTGTATTGGTATCTGCTAATTTTTTCATATTCTTTCCTAATCAGTATTATTACTGTATAAGTACATATAATATAACAATGCTTGTCTATCATCTTCTGTCATTGTAAAATACACTGCTGTATATTCATTATCATATACCGGATCAACTTCTGTAAGAGTTATCTTAAAGGATATTGTACCATAATCCTTTGGTAAAATTAACTCGCAATCAAAAACCTCTCCGATTTTTAAAAGATTATCACTATAAAATTTTATATATTCAGTAGAAATTTCAAAAGTTTTTACTGTTAAAGCCGTCTCCCCCGACTTTATATTCATAAGTTCAATATCATTAATAAATGGAATATCTTTACCTGGTGTAAGTTTCATTGCATTATAATCCAATTCTACTGAAAAATTATCTTCTAACGGTGAAGTAATGACAATTGTATTAAAATCAACTGTTCCCAGCTTTGAAAAAACTTTAACTGTTAATCTGCAACCAACTTCTAAATAAGCAATATAACGCATAAAATATGGGGGTAAATCTATCACCAAACGATCATCTAATATTTGAGATATTGTGCAAATTATCTCTACAAGATTTCCTTCCTTTTGAAAACATATACATAATTTTTGTCCAGGTTTTAATAAATCCATATTTTATATTATAATTAACAGTTATTTAAAATACAATAACTGTTAATCATATAAATGTATTAAATTTAGAAGAAAAATAAAGCAATATGTATATCTAGTATGGTAAAGTCTCTACGAATTCTGGAACTTTTACATCTGTCATTGGCACATCTTTTTGGCGATACGATTTTTCAGAATAAGATATCCAGTTAAATAAGATTACTGAACTTGGTTTTTCTATTATACCATTAATAACACTTCTGAATTCTTTTGTATTTTTCATAGGAAGCTGCGGCAGCTTTTCAAAATCCTCTGGAAGTATATTATATTTATTATCTTCTCCTGTTAACATTACAAGAAGCTTATTCCAAGAGAAATCGCCAAATGCTCCTAAGCCCGAAATTACTTCATCTGAAAGCCTGCCTAACACAATAAGTTTAGCATAGTCCGTTGAGGGATTGTATGACCCTTTTATAAATAATGACATCAATGGTCCTTGAGATTGAAGCATTTTTATATTCGCTATCCCATCTGATAGCAATATATCCCCCTGAAGGTATTTAAACAAACCGGTATCCTTTAATGTAATAGCTTTCGTAACAATACTTAAGGAAGTTCTTAACATATTATCAGCAATTACATTTTGAGCATAAAGAAGGTGTTCCAATTTCCCTAATGTTCCCATTCTGCCATTACGAACAATGAATTTTATATCACCACAAAGAGCTTGTTTAGAAGAAAGATTGCCATCAAGATTCGAATCTAAATCCATTACACCGCTTACGCTGTCTTTTTTTATTGCAATTACGTCGAATATTGGTGCTGCACTGACTCCACGAGCTTGTATTTTAGAACTAAAATGTTCATCTTTTAAATTAAAATCAATAGATCCCGCTAATTTACCATTAAACATTTCTGACGAAATATTACTTATTTGAAGATTGTTGTTTTGCAATTTGAAATCAGAAGTTAATGCAGATAAATAAAGGGGTGAATTATATATACTTACAAGAGCCTTCTCTGCGTAAAATTTTCCCTCTTTAATTCTTACAGGAAGAAGTTTTGAAAGAGGACTATCTTTATACATCAAATAAGTATCAGCATTAAAATATTTCGATTTTATATTAACATTTTTTATAAAGAGTTCTTTTGAAATATCAGTAGATATAGTAGAATTAAGCCCCAAAGAGGAATCTGCAATTTTTACTAACGGAGCATTAACAACAGCAACATTTTTATTGAAATCAATAATCATATTACTTAAACTTAATTGTAAAAATTGATTTATAAGATTTTGTATAGTTATTTGCCCAACAATATCAGGCTGCTGAGGTTTTCCATTAATAAAAATATCTCCCTTAAGCTGAGCTATTGTGTCTGCCACAGTTATGTTCAGAATTTGTGGTATAAAAACCCGTATATTTTTAAATACAGGCTCTTTAACATTATCAATACTGCCTGTTATTATAATACGTTTTTGGCCTTTCAGATTTGATTTATAATCTGACGAAAATTTACCATTAAATGAACTAATACTTAAATCTTCTATTTTTAATATTTTATTTTCTATTTTGGAAACAAAATTAATAACAGCAGGTTCATCAAGTATAGTTGCTTTTTCCATCAAAATCTGGCCTATAACATTCTGTACTTCTTTATCTCCGTTTATAGTAAACATTACCGGATATATTGCATAATTCCCATTTACATTTTTTATATCTCTCGAATTTATAAAGCCGGTTATACTTGCACTAAAAGTTAAATCTTTAGAATTATAGTTCATAAATTCAGCTTTTGCAGTTAATTTTGAATTCTGCATAAATATATTAGTTTCCGGAACTTTTATTGCATCTCTTTCAATATAAAGTTTTAAAAGTGGAAGTTTAATCTTTTCTGTTTTCTCATTTTGGATTATTAAATTATTTATATAAGCTATATTATTTTTATTAGTATCAATTTTAAGACTTGAAAAAGAAACACTATCTTTTTTATTAATTGCCTTAAAATTTTCAATTTGTAAGTTTTCTTTGTGCACTATATTATCAAAAGAGCCAGATATATTGGCAACAAGAGAGGCTACACCACTTTTTACCCCAAATGTTGAAGGACAGAGATGCTTTAATTCAACCTTATTCATAAGCACTTCAATGTCAATATTTTTATCAACTTTCCCTTTTACCATTATTGGAGCATTATTTACATAACCAACAGCATCTGTTATATTTATTACATTGTTTGAAAAATCAATATCTGAAGAAATTTTGTTTATATCCAGACCGTTAGCTTTTATTGCACCATCCGTTATTTTTAAATAACCTGATGATTTAATTTTATTTATGTCACCTTTTATATTAAAATCAGCTTTCAAAATGCCATCAAGAGAATCAATTCCTTTAAATTTTGAGAAATCAGCAATAAGTTTTAATTTTCTATGTAAATCTGCAAGCTTAATTTCATCAGTTTTTACTTTTATATCAACACCAGGTTTTTTAGAATTGTTGATAACCCCGTCGATATAAACTTTTTTATCACCAGATGCATATATATTTGATAATACTCCGATTTTATCTCCTAAAAACGTTAAATATATAAAACTTTTAGGATTCTTTTTTTCAGGATCTAGTACTGAAATATTATCGAGATTAACAAGACCAGAAATTTGCACTTCATTATTAATATTACTGTATAGCTTTAAGTCGGCTATAATATCAGAATGGAAATCAAGAATTTCCATCTGTTTAAAGAAATCTTGCACATCATAAATCTTAGGGAATTTTTTTTGAATTTCTATATTTGGAACAAATGAAACATCATATGATATATATTTTTTGTCGTTTATAAAGAATTCACCAATTGACTTCAAACCTAAATTTTTGTAATTCGGTATTTTGGAGATATCAAGCATTGAGCCTGCAAACTTGTAAATTTTATCGATTGGCTTATCATAATAAGTTATACTATAGGATTTAAACGTAACATCCGGTGTTTCATCAAAATCCTTCGCTTTAAATTTATCAATAAGCTCATTTAAATATTTATCATCTGAGTTAATTTTTACTATAAATTTATCAGCGTATATACGTTTTAAAACGACACTATCCTTTTTGATAATAACAGACCAGGGAATTAAAAACCGCACATTATCAAATTGTGCAAACTTCTGCCCGTCCTCATACATCATATGCATAACAGGCGCTTTGAGTTTTAAAGATGGTCCCAGTCTAAGTATAAGTTTCTCTATGTGAATTTGTATTCCCATATCTTTAGCAACTTGAGATTCTACCTCTGGAATAAGTTTTGATGCATTTATAGGAATAAAACAAATTGATATAAATAAACTCAATATTAATAAAAATGCAATTATATAAATTCTGTACTTTTTCATACTAAATTACTTCTCCGCTCTCTTTATCAAAGAAATACATATCTTTAATTGAAATTTTTAGCTCTAAATTTTCTCCAATTTTGTAATCAAGAGGAATCTTTGCACAACATTTGCAATTATTCAAGTTGAAATAAACAATCCGTTCACCTCCGGTCATTTCTATAATCTCTGGTATAACAGGAATAGAAACATCGCCTAAAATCATTTTTTCAGCGCGAATGCCTATTATTACAGAACCTGAAATAGCTTTTTCAGTTTTAAATCTATGTCCATTTATTTCAAAACATTGATTGTTAACCTCAATATCAATAAAATTCATTTGGCCTATAAAACCCGCAACAAATTTATTTGCAGGTTTATTATATATAACTTCCGGAGTATCGGCTTGCTGAATTTTACCTTTATCAAGAACAACAATCCTATCTCCCATAGTAAGCGCCTCTGTCTGATCATGGGTTACATATATAAAAGTTGTTTTTAATTTTTTATGCAATCTTTTTATTTCAGAACGCATATGAACTCTCAGATTTGCATCTAAATTAGATAAAGGTTCATCCATAAGAAAAACTTTCGGATTTCTGACGATCGCTCTGCCTAATGCAACTCTTTGCCGCTGACCTCCTGACAACTGTTTTGGCTTCCTTTCTAATAACTCATCAAGATTGAGAGCTTTTGCAACTTCTAAAACTTTTTCTTTTATAAGCTTTTTATCATATTTTCGCATTTTTAACCCAAATGCGATATTGTCATACACGCTCATATGCGGATAAAGAGCGTAACTTTGGAAAACAAATGCAATATCTCTGTCTTTTGGATGAATATTATTAACAATTTTTTCATCAATTAAGATTTCTCCTGAAGTAATATCTTCAAGTCCTGCAATAAGTCTTAAAATTGTGGATTTTCCGCACCCGGAAGAGCCTACTAAAACTACAAACTCTTTATCTTTTATTTCCAGATTTATATTATTGATAACATTTTTTTCGCCATCATAACTTTTAACAAGATTTTTTAAAATAACACTGCTCATCTCAGCTCCCCAACCAAAGATTAGTTTGACGGAATAATAATATTAAAACTTGTATTTTTAAGAATTTGTGATTCTACCCAGACAATTCCACCCAATAGTTGAACCATGTTTTTTACACTGGCTAGTACTATTGCCCTTAAAACATTCTTTCTGTTTGTAGAATCTACAATTTTATATGGATCAAACATACATTCTAAATCATTCTCAGACAATAAAAGTGCGCTACTTGATAATGATATCATTGTATACTGGGCCGCAGGCAGATTTTTCTGTAAAATAATTCCATCATCAGGATTTATAACTTCTATTACTATTTCTCCCATATCAACTGATTTAAGGATTATTTCTAAAACATCTTGTAAAATATTTTTCAAAATATCTTCTGAAGTGGAAATAGTTTTCTTTAAATCTTCCCCCTGTTTTATTGTAATTTTTACATCTTTGCCTTTATATAATTGCTCATTATAACGAACGATTGAATTTACTACACCCAAAATATCTATTATTTTTTTATCAGTATTATTAGACAAAGTCTCGGTCTGAGACAACTCTAAAAGCTTAGCCATAAAATACATTAAATCAGAAGAATTTTTGTTAATAATTCTGATATATTTTTCTTGTTGTTCGGTTAGTTCTCCGCCTAAACCATCTGCCATAGCTTGAGAAAAACCTACAATAGACTGTATTGGAGATTTTATATCATTTGTTAGCTTTAGTAAGAAATTATTTTTTTCTCTGTTTATAACATTTGCTTTTTCTGCATCATCCTGTATTACAGGTAATTGAACTGCGTCTCTAAAATCTAAAACATAACCTTCAGAAATTTCCTTGACTGTCATATCAAAGTAGATTTCTCTATCAACAAATTTCGTTATAACAGGCTTATGCAGAGCAACGGAATTAACAATTAAATTCATTGGGTTTTCTATAAAATCAGCTATATTAGAAGTCATTAGATGCATCTTTGATGTTTCAAAAATCTCAGCTGCAGCATCATTTACCCATTGGATTTTACCGTCTTTCCCGCACAAAACAAGAGCATCCGGAAGAGCTTTTTCTACGTCTATTGTATTAGTTTTAAATAATATTTTTTTTATATCCATAAAATCTTAAATTCCTTTGTATCTTATTCTATCACAAAATTATACTATTAAAAAAAGATTAAAATTATTAAGTTTTGTAATTTTTTGTATTAAGATTTAAGTATAAAGAAACATAAGAAGGATAAGTTATGAAATATAAAGACTACTATGAGATATTGGGCGTAAGCAGAGATGCAGATACAGCCGCGATAAAATCAGCATATAGAAAACTTGCACGGAAATATCATCCAGATGTTAATAAAACAAAAGAAGCAGAAGAAAAATTTAAAGATATAAATGAAGCATACGAAGTTTTATCTGATAAGGCAAAGCGTCAAAGATATGACAGCTTAGGTTCTAACTGGCAGGGTGGTGCTGATTATACTCCACCACCGGGGTTTGAAAATTTCAGCTTTAATTTTAATCAAGGCGGCGGTCAAAGCTTTGATTTCGGAGGTTCAGGATTTTCAGATTTCTTTAGCTCATTATTCGGTGATATGATGAGCGGTGGAATGTCTTCAGGCAGAAGCTCAAGCCAGAATTTTGGCGGTTTTGATTTCGGTGGCGGAGCAGCTTCTTCAAGAAACAGGAGAACAACTTCACCCAAAGCCGAAGATCTTGACATTACCAAAAACTTGAATGTAACGGCAAAAGAAATTTTTGACGGAAAGCCTATTTCGGTAACATTTACTGATGTTGAAAAATGCGGTTTTTGCAACGGAAATGGCTTTTGCTCTCACTGCGGAGGCACAGGTATTGTCTCAACTCCACGCACAGTAAAAGTAAAGCTGCCTAAAGGCATTAGCGAAGGTAAAAAAGTACGGCTAAAAGGTGAAGGAAAATCAGATACATACGGCAACAAAGGCGACTTATATTTAGTTGTTCATTTTAAAGACAGAGAGTATGAATTTGATGGTGAAAACCTTATAAAAGAAGTAGAAATAACTCCTCCGGAAGCAGTTTTAGGCTGTTCAAAAGATATTGAAACTTTACATGGAAAAATAAATATTAAAATACCAGCAGGTGTTTCCAGCGGTCAATCCTTGAGACTTAAACAAATGGGGCTTCCAAAAACAAGCGGTTATGGGGATTTGAAGGCCAAAATTAAAATAGTAATTCCCAAAAACATGTCTAGAGAAGTTATTGAACTATACAAAAAAATTCAAACACTGCAATAAATTTAATTACAAGTATTTTGTTATTAAG
>CALUVK010000071.1 GCA_944324205.1 Candidatus Gastranaerophilales bacterium
TCCGGCCTGAATGCTTTTTTGAGTTCTTCATTAACAGTTTCTTTGAGTTTTTCGTATTTATCTTTCTTCGCATCATCTGCTGCAGAAAAACCTAAACGTCCTTGAGTTGTAATCATACTTGCACCGACATTTGAAGTCATAATAATTACCGTGTTTTTGAAATTAATATGACGACCTTTAGCATCAGTTAAACGTCCATCATCAAGTATCTGAAGCATTATATTAAATACATCAGGGTGAGCCTTTTCGATTTCATCAAAGAGGATAACCGAATAAGGTTTTTTCCTTACAAGTTCAGACAAATGACCGCCATCATCATATCCGACATATCCCGGAGGCGAACCGATAAGTTTTGCAGTAGAATGTTTTTCCATAAATTCTGACATATCTACTCTTATCATATTATCTTCGCTTCCGAAAATTGCCTCTGCCAAGGCTTTTGCAAGTTCTGTTTTACCAACACCTGTAGGACCTGAGAAAATAAAGCTTCCGATTGGTCTGTTTGGAGATTTCAAACCAACTCTTGCACGTCTAATTGCCTTAGAAATAGCCGTCACAGCATCACTCTGGCCAATAACTCTGTTATGAAGAGTTTCTTCAAGTTTTAATAATCTTTCAGACTCGCCTTCGGTTAGTTTTGTTACAGGAACGCCGGTCATAGTTGCAACAACTTCTGCAACATCTTCTTCTGTTACAGTCGGTTTATTAGCGTCATTCTGGCGTCTCCATTCTTCTGAAACCTCGCGAATTCTATCTTTCATATTAGCTTCATCATCACGAAGGGCAGAAGCTCGTTCAAACTCCTGGTTTCTAATTGCTTCCTCTTTTTCTCTTACAATTTCTTTTAGTTCCTTTTCAAGCTCCTTGCCTTCAGGAGAAAGCGTGCAGACTTTTAATCTTACTTTTGAACTGGCTTCATCAATTACATCAATTGCTTTATCAGGTAAAAATCTGTCGTTTATATATTTGCTTGATAATTTTGTAGCCGCAATGATTGCATCATCAGAAATTATTAAGTTATGATGCTCTTCATATTTAGGCTTTAGCCCTCTGATAATCTCAATTGTTTCATCTATAGAAGGTTCTTCAATAATTACCGGCTGAAATCTTCTTTCAAGAGCAGAGTCTTTTTCGATATATTTCCTGTACTCGTCTGATGTTGTGGCACCGATAACCTGAATTTCGCCTCTTGAAAGAGCAGGTTTTAGGATATTTGCCGCATCAATTGCACCTTCTGCAGCACCTGCCCCGATAAGAGTATGCATCTCATCAATTACAAGAATTACATTACCTGCCTGACGAATTTCGTCCATAATCTTTTTTAAGCGTTCTTCAAATTCACCGCGGTATTTAGTCCCTGCAATCAAAAGCCCCATATCAAGCTGAATAATCTTTTTATTTTCTAAGATATCAGGAACTTCATTATTAACAATTCTGATAGCAAGCCCTTCTGCAACAGCTGTTTTACCAACTCCGGGCTCACCTAAAAGAACAGGATTGTTTTTTGTTCTTCGTGCAAGAATTTGAATAACACGTTCAATTTCTTTTTCTCTACCAACAACAGGATCAAGTCTTAATTCAGAAGCTGCAAGTGTTAAATCAGTACCAAATTCATCCAGACTAGGGGTCTTTACTTTACTAACCTGCGAGCTTGAAGATGATGAACTCCCTATACCGGAAGCAGCAGTCTGTGGTTTTGAATCACCCAGCATTTTAACAACATTACTTCTTACTTTATTTAAATCTACACCAAGGTTTTCCAAAACTCTTGCAGCAACACCTTCGCCCTCTCTTATCAAGCCAAGTAGCAAATGTTCTGTTCCTATATAGTTGTGTCCTAATTGTCTTGCCTCATCCCAGGACAACTCTAAAACTCGTTTTGCTCTTGGAGTAAACGGGATTTCTACTGCAACAAAACCAGAGCCTCGTCCTATAATTTTTTCGACTTCTACACGAGCATCTTTGAGAGTGACTCCCATTGATTTTAATGTTTTTGCAGCAATTCCGGTACCTTCACCAATTAAACCTAAAAGAACCTGTTCGGTTCCGACAAAATTGTGCCCAAGCCTTCTTGCCTCTTCTTGAGCAAGCATTATTACTTTTATAGCTTTCTCTGTAAAACGTTCGAACATTTATAAAATACCTCTTCTTATATAAATATATATTACAAAAAATTTACATTATTTTCAAGAGGGCTGGGGTAAATATATTTTGGAGTAAATATATTTTTGCAGCATACGTCTTACAGCCGTGCATCCCAGTAGCATGGAGCTTGCACTTACAAATATTGGTTTAATTTTTTAATATATTATGTTTGTCACTATGCAGAAGTCCGGAGAATGCGCCCATAAATCCTGTAATTCCGGCCATTGCAGCGGCAACATTTAGTAATTCAACGCTTTGGACAAATAAAAGACCGAAGAGAGAACCTCCTATTGTACAAATTGCCCCCATGCGGGCAGCATTTTTTACCCCTTTATAAGAAAAAGTATCCAATTGTTGTTCTTTTGTTAGCTGATTTTCAGCTTTTTGATATTGATTCATCTTTTTAAGAGTCATTCCAGGATAAGACAAATCAACTGCGCTAATTTTCATAATAAACCCCTTTCTATTCCTTGAACTATACGACCGATGCTTTTTATAAGATGCTGATATTTTACAAGAAACGCCATATTCTTGCAACAGGTAAGTGTAACTAATTAAGAAGATTAAATATATTTATTTTATATTTGGAAATGCATAAATAACTCCATCGTTACTACGCCAGCGCATATAACCGGTTTTAGGAGCCTGATCAATGTCAACAACAGATACAAGAGCCCAGTTACCGCGGACCGCAGTAAGCCGAATTTGTTTTACAAAACGAAGCTTGCCGACATTTTGGGATAAATCTTCACTCTTTGCGTGTAAAACTTCTATTTCATCAGGAGTATCCTTCAAAAGCCGTAATCCGTATTTACGTCCATACATATTATAAAAACTTAACCAAGGAAGAAATTGTAGTCTATCTTCTGTTTTAACCCATCCTCTAGCACCTGTTTGCCTATTATATATAACTTCCACCCATCCTTCATCACCTATATCCGTAACATATAGGAAACCTAATTTCTTATCATTTAATAACACTGCAAAGACGCTGTCCGGCATTGTTTCCGGTTTATAAGAAAAATCAAATTTCTTTATAATTTTTGAGTTAGCCTCCGGATGAGAAAGAATCGTAATATTTTCTCCTGTTTGATACATTCCAATAGCTTCTTTTGGAATGGATTCCATATAATAAGGCATCACGTCTGCAAAAACCGGCAATATAAATAACAAACTTATTAATACAAAAATTTTTTTCATAGAACCTCTTCTTTAAATATTCTAGCATTATGTTTATTGATATACAAGAGCAGCCTCCAATTCACCACTAAATTAATTTTTATGTTATTATAGAGAAATAAAAGGGCACAATAATGAAGGTATCATTTTTTACATTTACAACAGGAATAAATAACACAAATCCCAACTGTAATAAAAAAGAATTTTATAAATTTAACACACCTGGCTTACCACATAATACAATATGCTTTGGTAAAAATTTCAATTACAAAATGTCTCTAAATAATGCAGAAGCAATTAAAAAAATTGCTGATATTAAACAAGAATTAAAAGATGCTATAGCAGAAAATAACGTAAAAGAAATTTTAGAATACTTTGGCATAAAGTGTAAGACAGACGAAAATAACTTTTTAATAATCAGTCATTACAAACCATTAGGTGAAGCTTTTCAAATTAGAAATATCCAAGATATAGGAATCGATGAAAACAAGTTATTTGAAAAAATTGTAAAAATTGAAGGCAACGCAAGTTTTCACAGTTCTAAACTACAAGATTTAGGAAATTTGACAGAAATTGGAGGCGATGCAGATTTTGCAGACTCACTGATTACAAATCTTGGAAACCTGGAAAAAATTGGAAAAAATGCCTGGTTTCAGAATTCTCACATTACAAACTTAGGAAATTTAAAATCGATTGGAGGACACGCCAATTTCATGCTTCTAGAACTTGATTCGCTTGGCAAATTAGAAAAAATAGGCGAGGATGCACATTTTTACGGAGCAAGAATTAAAAATCTCGGAAAATTAAAATTTATAGGCGAAAATGCTTGTTTTGTAAATTCAACAATCACAAATCTGGATAATATTGAAACAATTGGCGGAGATGCAGACTTTTATCGTTCAAATGTCACAAATCTGGGAAATTTAAAATCCGTTGGGGGAAAAATATTTATAAATAAATCTTTACTAAGAAAAGAACATTTTTCTAATATAAAAAATAATGGTATTGTAGAAACATAAACTTTCTATTTAGTAATATTTATAAATTATCTTCTTCCAGTTTAAATAAATCTACTCCTCCTGTAGCTTTATACAATCCTATTGTTGAAATTATAGAATTAATTTTGTCAGAGATTTCTTCTTTTTTTACCATCAAATAGGCTTCTTTTGCATATAAAACATCCAAATCACTTGAAGCACCTATTGAATGTTTATCCAGTATTAGTGAATAAATTTTATCTTGCATTTTGAGACGATTTAAAGCTTCTTCATAATTGTTTAATGCAGTTTTATATTCAACTAAGCTTGAATTCATTTCCTTTATACATTCAAGTATTGTTTTTTGATAACGATTCAAAGCTTCTTCATATTCATATTTTCGATATCTTAAAAGTGCCAGCTTTCTTCCGCCGGAAAATAAATCCATAGAAGGCAAAATTCCTGCATTAAAAAATTGCGACGCTGCATTAAATAAATTATCAAGATGGTACGCATTCAGACCAACTTGCCCATAAATCACAAATTTCGGCAAGAATTCACGCCTTGCAATACGAACATCAAATCCTATACGCTTTATGTTACTTTCTTCCTGTTTATAGTCTGGCCTATTTGATATAATCATACTATTATATTGAGTTGGAATACCTTTTATCAGAGTTATTTTGTCATAATTATTTCTTTCTATACTGTCATTAGAAATTGCTAAATATACTTTTAAACTATTTACTAAAGTTTCCTGAGTTTTTAAACAATTATTTCTTTCTTCTTTTAAAGCTGTAAGCATTTTTTGTTCGGTAAGAAGTTCATTGATAGAACATAAACCAATTTCGTACATATCAACAGTCTTATTTACTATATCTGTTTGAATTTCTATAAGTTCATTCTGAATTTCTAAAAACTTATCAGCTTTAATCAAGTTAAAATAATCTGCTGCAAAATCAGAAGTAATCGCAATGTAAGTAGCACGTTCTGCCTGTTTAACGATTTCCAGCTGTTCTTTTACACTTTTAGTTTTTAATCTGTTTGCCCCCCAAATATCAACTTCATAAGCAGCAGTTATTGGCAAAAGATAATTGTACTGGGAATAATTCGGAATTCTCATATTTCCATACTGCTGCATTGGACCTCTTAAATCTCGAGACAAATCGCCGGATAAAGAAAGCGTTGGAAGTTCATTTGCAAATTGCATTTTTACAACTTGCTCATTTTCCTTGACTTTCAAAGCCATATTTTTTAAATCGTAATTTTTTTCATAAAGTTTTAAAAGATTATTTGTTAAATTCTCATCTCCAAATTTTTCCCACCACTCAAGATTCATGTATTCAATATGTTTTTGAGGTTTGTTATTTTTTTCACTTGCAAAAGCTGGAGAAAAAATGAGTAAACATATTAATAATATAAAAATATAAAATTGTCTCATCCTAATTTCCCTAAAACGTTCTTGTGCTATAATTACATCACAAGAAGGTTTTAATATCAACTATAAAAATAGATATTGTGCCTTAAATATTTTTAAATGCGAATCTACAAGCCGGTATTTTGATCTAATTTAAAATAGTCTATCATATTGAGAACAGAAGAAATTTCATTATAAAAATTATTTATAGATTTTGGATTTTCCAGAGAAGTTTCTAAAGAGCCCAGCTCAAAAAGATTTTTTTTAGTTTCAAAAGAAAACATTACATTGTTACCGAAAAAAGAACATTTAGCATTTTTTGCATTGAAAGACGTTCTGAGCTTTTGAAATCTTTCCATAAAGGCTGGAGTTAATAGATATCGCCCTTCTACTTCATCAGTAGAGTAAGCGCTGAATTTTTTATTAAACGTTGGATCTTCAAGTTTAATTTCTTCTATTTTTTCTCCAAATACATCCTCATCAAAAGGCTTTTCGTGCCAGACAAAAATTGACGCTAATATAAAGCCTCCACAGCCCCCAATGAGCTCAATGTCTAACTTCTGATCTATGAATATCATATAATACAGCATAAATATCACAACAGGTAACATTATAATACTTAGTATACGGCCATACATCATTCTTTTGAGTTTTATATCTTTTTTTGTTAAAACAAGTGTACGATTTCTAATTATCTTATTTGACTTAAAGGAAATCACTATACCTTTAAATACGGTATTGTATAGATGATCGTATCGTCCGTTCTTTGCTAATAATTCTATTTCTGTGATTTTAAACGAGACTCCTTTATAAATTCCGGAAAATTCATCATCTATCTTTGTTTTATCAAAATTTAAAAATAAACCGCTTTCTGATAAATCTGTATAATTATGCATACTTGCAGGTTTCTCAAGATGTCTTAATATAGCATTAAGATGTGCTGGATCATCTTCAAAATTTTCCGAAAAGATATCCTCTGAAATATTGTTTGATTCTGTATCAATAGAATCATTTATCAGAATATCCTGCTTATCAGAACAAATCTCTATATCGCTAAAACACTTTAAAACTTCGTCTAAACATTTTTGTTTAAGCATATCTAAAAAGTCTTGCCGTTTATTTGAAACAAAATGAGTGTACAAAAGTTGTATAATTAATACTAATACTGATAATAACCCTACACCGCCCCAGAATATAGCATAATTCTTATCAGCAGCATTTATAATAAATAGCAAGAGATACAAATATGCAGCATAAAATGGTATCAGACTTAATTTAGCAAATTTTACCTGGTGCACAATTTTTTTTCTTTCTCCTTCATACTTTTTTAGTATAGGGTATATTTTTGTCTGATAATTTTTATAGAACTCATTTGTTCGGGCAAGGTATGATTTAGCCATCAATACCTACTCTCTAAAGGCCAGCTCTGGCAAGGTTTTCTTTAAAGTTGAGCGCAAATTTGCCATTTGAGTCTCAATCGCTTCATCTGTCATTGTACAATTAGCGTCTTGCATGCTAATTCTGAAAGCAACTGATTTAAATCCTTCCTGAACATGTTCGCCTTGATAAACGTCAAAGACTTCACAGCCTGTAAATACTTTGTTATCAATACCTTTTTTAACAACCTTGGCTAAATCATCCCATGTAGTTTCAGAAGGCACAATAACAGCCAAATCTCTTTGGACTTCAGGATATTGAGGAAGTTTCTTAAATCTCGGAATTCCCGGGTTTAC
>CALUVK010000072.1 GCA_944324205.1 Candidatus Gastranaerophilales bacterium
CCAGGTTTTGCAAGAACTTGACCACGTTGGATTTCAGTCTTATCAATACCTCTTAACAATGCACCAATGTTGTCACCTGCTTGACCTTGGTCAAGAGATTTTCTGAACATTTCAACACCGGTTACTGTAGTTTTCTTAGTTTCGCCTAAACCAACTAATTCAACTTCGTCACCAACTTTAACAATACCACGTTCTACTCTACCTGTAGCAACAGTACCACGGCCAGTGATAGAGAATACGTCTTCAACCGGCATCAAGAACGGTTTGTCTAAGTCACGAACAGGAGTCGGGAAGTATGTATCTACTGCATCCATTAATTCCCAAATCTTGTCAACCCACTTGTCTTCACCTCTTTGAATGTTCGGATTAGCTTGAACAGCTTCCAAAGCTTTAAGAGCTGAACCGTGGATGAACGGAATATTGTCACCGTCGAATTCATAAGAAGAAAGAAGTTCTCTTACTTCCATTTCAACTAATTCTAATAATTCAGGGTCATCAACCATATCGCATTTATTTAAGAATACAACAAGGTTAGGAACGCCAACTTGTCTTGCTAACAAGATGTGTTCACGAGTCTGAGGCATAGCACCGTCAGTAGCTGCAACTACAAGAATTGCACCGTCCATCTGAGCAGCACCTGTAATCATGTTTTTAACATAGTCAGCGTGGCCAGGGCAGTCAACGTGTGCATAGTGTCTTGCATCTGTTTCGTATTCTACGTGAGCTGTAGAGATGGTTATACCTCTTGCTTTTTCTTCAGGAGCAGCATCGATTTCATCAAATTTCTTTGCTTGAGCTTTTCCTGCTGCAGCCATAACTCCTGTAATAGCTGCTGTCAATGTTGTTTTACCGTGGTCAACGTGGCCGATTGTACCAATGTTAACGTGCGGTTTCGTGCGTTCATACTTTTCACGTGCCATGAGATTAATCTCCTTCTTTGATTAAATATACTACGTCAACTTACTATACTAAGTTATATTATAATTTTAGCCTCTAAAGAATTCTTGTCAATGGATAGACATGTAATTACACAATCTGCATTTAATTTTTATATCGGATAATTTTAGCAGGATTTCCGGCAGCAACAGCATTTTCAGGTATATCTTTTATTACTACTGAACCGGCTCCTATAATCGAATTCTTGCCGATTTTTACTCCGCCTGCAATTACACAGTTGGGATAAATTGTTACTTAATCTTCTATCAAGGGAACTGCCGTTTTTCTTTCTGAATTATACTTCCCCTGACAGATGGTTACATTCTGAAAAATAGTACAATTTTTACCGATAATAGCTTTCGGATGGATAACTATTCCAATAGGATGCGGGAAATATACATTATTAATCTTTAATTGCTCCATATTTTGTATGCAGCAAACATCTTCCAGCTGGTTAATCAAAAAACTCTTAAATTTCATTTTAATGCCAAAAAATTTTACAATAATTTGAGCATTTTGTCTTTGAAAAGCAAACAATTTTGATACAATTTTTTTTAACAAAAATCCGAATTTCTTATTTTTGCTGTTGATTACAGTCAACAAATGCCAGAAATTATACACTTAAAATTATTTATATGCAAGCAGATGATAAAGAAACACTTCTGAACAAACAACAAGAACTCATCAGGGCAATATCATCAGTAGTAGGGGATTTAGTAAAACAATCCGGTAAAAGCGGAAGAAAAATTTCTGAAGAATATGATATCGGCCTGGGTGTAATTTCTAAACTTGAAAGAAATCTTGTCTCTGATATAAAAATTTCAACTATTTGGAAATTGATAAACGCTTTTAATATATCACCTGATGCGTTTTTTAAAAAAGTATCAGATAATCTTCCTGAAAAATTTAACTTTTTTGAATAGGATGCTCAGTCGAAAAACGATGTCTAAAAAAATTTTGTTAATATCGAAAGTTTTTCTAATGTAGCAAAACTCATATTGTGGTGCTACACACGTAGCCATACGGTTGGCAGGCATTCTGCTTGACTACTAGATAATATCTGGCCTTCAGGCCTGCCTCAGAAACTCTAATGTAACACAATATGTATTGTGTTACATTGATATAAAGTATTTTGTATAAAAAAATTTGCTTTTTTATTTCTTTTGTTAAGAAATCGTTACAAAACAAACGCATATCACGCCGCAAGCGTGCTATGCGAAAGCATAGCAATAGCTTGCGGAAACGTGCAGGTTTGCCTGCTTCAGCTATTTAATCAAAACGCCCGTAAGAGCGTAGGAAACAATTGCGTATTTTCTCTTTCTTTTTTTTTATTCGCAAAAAAAGAGAAAGAAAAGGACATAGTAAAAAATAGAGTAATAAAAAGCCTAAAAACTCTTATTATCACCCCGCTACAAACCTCCCCATCCGGGGAGAGAACTTCTGTATTAAGTTATATTAGCGGAAAATAGAGTATAAGTAAAACGCCATATATGGCAGAAAAGGAGTAAAATCATGGGATTCAAAATTTGTAAAATTATGCTCGATAGAGCTTTCACAAAAGACTATCCGAAAACAGGAAAAAAATTAAAAATTCAATTAAACACTTTAGCAATGTTGGTGACAAAAAAATATCTTGCAGATAAACTTATCAATCTTGGAAGATATGAAGCTCCTACTCTTTTCAATAAGAACAGTAGACTAAATCCTAAAATAAACTGATTTGAGAAATTTTTTTAATCGAATAAAGTAAACTAATAGGCATTTTTCTTGATTTTGGTTTGTCGCTTGTGCAGTTATGCTCAACTGACAAACCAAAATCAGCATCTTAAATTAATTGCACAATTTGTACCTCCAAAGCCAAAAGATAAGCATAAACAGGTTTTTATTATATTTTTATTATTATTGTTCATTCCTGCAAGGTTTATTTTAGGGATATTTTCATCATATTCGCCGTCATATACATGCGGAAAAACTTTATTTTGTCTACTATCAAGAAGTTTGCAGCAAAGAGCAGTTTCAATACTTGCAGCTGCACCCAGACAATGCCCTGTAAGAGGTTTTGTAGAACTTACTAAAATATCATCTTTAAATACATTGTACACAGCCCTACCTTCCATTAAATCATTCGACAACGTTCCTGTACCATGTAAATTTATATAATCAGGTTTTTTATCGCCAATAGCTAATCGTATCGCCCGCTCTGCTTCAATCCCGCTCGGATCCGGAGTCGTTGCGTGATAACAATCTGTAGTCTCTCCCATACCGGCTATTTCAATTCCGTGCTCAGCATTTTCAAGTACGAAAGCTCCAGCTCCTTCACCAATATTAATACCGCAGCGATTTTTACTAAAGGGATTCGTCGGCTTTGGAGATAAAACTTCGAGAGAATCAAAACCATATATAGGAAACTTTGTAATTGCATCGGCTCCAATAACCAGGACTTGCTTTGAATAACCAGAATCAAGCAAATTTTTTGCTATTAAAAAAGCTTTTAATCCAGATGAACAAGCAGTTGAAACTGTTGTATAATAATTTTTCAGATTAAATTTTTTCGCAATAAACTCTGCAAGATTACCTATCTGAGCATGTTTATAATTTCCAGAATACTCATACTCTTCGACGCCTGTATTTGTTGTAGCACAAACAACTGCCAATGTTTTCTTATCATACTTATCAATCGCAAAAGGTTCAATACAAGCCAATGCTAATTTATTACAGCGTGTATTATAATCTTCTGTAGATATAGTTGGAAGAACTGCATTTACGGTTCCCAATCTTACATTTTTTCCGGTAATATAATGAGGCGAAATTATAAAACAATCTGAAACACCTGCAATAGCGTTTTTAAAGACCTCATCAATCCCTGCTCCTAAATTACATATTGCATTATAATTCGTAATTTTCATATCTCATAAGTTATTGTATAATCATTACATGAAAAATACAACTTTTTATATTGATAACTTTTTTTATACAAAACAGACTGATAATATTGATGTTTCTTTTATTCCTCCCATTATAAGAAGAAAATTAAGCCCTCTTGATAAGGTTTTTCTTCTTTCTATCAACAATATTCCCACTGATAATATTGAAGAATTAGTTTTTTCGTCTGCTTTTGGCGAAATTACAAGATTAGATAATATCATTCAACAGTATAAAGAATTTAATGAAGTTTCCCCTGCTCAATTTTCAGGTTCTGTACACAATTACCCTGCTGGTTTTTATACACTGTATAAAAAAATAAATATTCCATATTATGCTATTGCATCAGGTAAAAACTCAATTTCTGCAGGATTAATAAAAGCTATATTCTCATCAAAAAAGAACGTTTTATTTAGCTATGCTGATAAGGTTAGTGTATCCTGTATGATAAAAAAAGAAAAAGGAAAAATTCACTGCAGATTTAATCCGGAATCTACACATTGTGAAAATGAATTCGAGAGTTTTGTTGATTTTTTAGAAGGGAAAAACAATGTTTTCCAAACTGATATGGGTTATTTTGAAAGGATTTATAAATGAAGTACTGGCGTTCTTTTCTTGCAACTATATGCTTTGGAATTTTTGGGATAGGATCCATAATATTGAATTTTTTGCTTTTCCCCTTCGTAAAAAATAATAAAATATTGTGTTCTGATATTATACGTTGTTTATGGAAAATTTTTATTAAATTACTAAATTTTCTAAAACTTATTAAAATTGATATAAAAAATTTGGATAAAATTGAAAACAAAATCATTGTTGCAACGCATCCGAGTTTTATTGATATTGTTATCCTTATGTCGCTTATACCCAAAAGTACATGCTTTGTAAAAAAAGAACTTGCAAACAATCCCATTTTAAAAAATATTATAAGCAGTATATTCATACCAAATGATATAGAAATTGAAACTCTAAAAGAAAAATCAAAAACAATTCTTGATAAAGGATTCAATCTTATAATTTTTCCCATGGGAATTAGACACAGAAAAAATGAATATCCTAAGATAAAAAAAGGGGCAGCTTTGATTGCATCATATTGTGAAAAAGATATTGTCCCCATAAAAATTTATACAGACGAGGATTTTTTGTTTATCCATCAACCCTTTTACGCTGTTGGCAAAAAAATTGTAACATTCCAAATTGAAATGTGTAACGAAATAAAAATTAAAAATTTTAATTATAACAGTGAAATTATTACAAAAAAAGAAATTACAAAACAAATTGAAAAATTATTGTATGGTTTGTGATATAATACTGGTATGGATATAAAAAACGAATTAAAACAGCTTATTATAGAGTCTTTAGAACTTGATGGAGTTTCTCCAGATGATATACAAAATGATGAACCTCTTTTTGGAGAAGGGCTGGGACTTGACTCAATTGATGCATTGGAACTTGGTATGGCTATAAAAAGAAAATATAATATTACAATGAGTTCTAACAAAGAAGAAAATAAAAAATTCTTTTACTCAATTGATACTTTAAATGATTATATAGAAGGAAAACTCCATGGAATGTAAATATTCAAAAGAACAAATTCTGAGAGAATTAAAAACTATTCTTATAGAAGAACTTGATATTGCAGAAGAAAATATAACTTTAGAAGCAAATCTTTTTGAAGATTTGGATTTGGATAGTATCGATGTTGTTGATATAGCAGTGAGAATGCAAAAATTTACCGACAAAAAGCTTTCTCCGACTGAATTTAAAAAAATTAAAACAGTTGGAAATGTTGTCGATGCAGTATTTGATTTATTAATGAGAGACTAAGTTAAATAAAATCTAAGCACTGATTTCTTGATTTTCCGGAGATAATTACTGTCTTTATATTCCACTCTTAACTTTTACTAATAAATCAACAGCTTTATTAAAAGCAGCAACAACAAGCGGCGTAATTTCACTTATACAAACAGCAAAGAAAAATAGAGCTGCTCCTGCTGCTATGAGTTTTTGAATATCAGAAAACATAAATACTTTATTTTTTCTACTCTCAGCAATTCCTGCGTACTCATCTGTAAACGGTTTCACAGGGAGTTTTTCTTCTATTTTTTCTATTACTTCCGAGTATTTAATTTTTATGAGAGTATTGTAAGAGTCAACATTCATCCACCAGAGAGCACTTACTGAAACCCCGAGAAGTGAAAAAACAAGAGTTGCCGTAATTTTATCAAGGAAAACAACATTACTTGTATAAATCATTGAAAAAATCAAAACAACTACAGACGCCATATAGAACCTATTTGTTGCAAAGTTTCTGTCTATAAAATTTTCTTTTTGCACGCAATATGATTTATATTCATTAAAGATTAATTCATCTCTATCCATTATTTTGCTCTCCTTCCTGCGGTTGAGAATTATCTGCCTCTGCCGCTGTAATTTCACCTCTTTGAACTCTCACATCATTCATTAAATCTTCAAATTCTTTTTCATCTAAAGTTTCTTTTTCAAGAAGATTTTTAGCAATATATTCAAGCATATCTCTGTTTTCACTTAATAATTGTTTTGCGTGGTCATATTGTGCATCAACAATTTTCTTGACTTCTTTATCAATATCAGCCGCAATTTCTTCCGAAAAATCTCTGGTGTTACCAAAATTCCTGCCCATGAATACATGTTCCTGATCTTTTCCGTAAGCAAGATTTCCCATTTTATCGCTCATACCGTAAGTTGTTACCATGCTTCTTGCAAGTGAAGAAACTTTTTCAAGATCATTAGACGCTCCCGTCGTAACATTATCTTTCCCGTAAATTAATTCTTCTGCAACTCGTCCGCCTAGAATCATCGTAATTCTGTCTAACAATTGATTTTTACGCATTGTAAGATGATCTTTCTCTGGAAGAGTCAGTGTAATTCCCAGTGCCATTCCGCGAGGAATAATAGATACCTTATGCAGCGGATCACAATCTTTAAGCAATTTTGCTAGCAGCGCATGGCCGACTTCATGGTATGCAGTATTTTCTTTTTCCTCGTCTGAAATAATCCGGCTTTTCTTTTCAGGCCCTGCCATAACTTTATCAATCGCTTCTTCTAAATCCGGCATTTCAATTTCGGATTTATCATGTCTTGCAGCTAAAAGAGCAGCTTCATTCAAAAGATTCTGTAAATCTGCCCCGGTAAACCCCGGAGTACGCTTTGCAAGAGTTTTCAAATCAACTTCTTTAGAAAGCGGTTTGTTTTTGGCGTGAACATTCAAAATCTGTTCACGGCCTAAAACGTCAGGTTTGTTAATAACAATCTGCCTGTCAAATCTTCCCGGCCTTAAAAGTGCGTTATCTAAGATATCAGGTCTGTTTGTTGCAGCCAATATGATTATATTAGTATTTTCATCAAACCCGTCCATCTCAACAAGGAGCTGGTTAAGTGTCTGTTCGCGTTCGTCGTGTCCGCCGCCTAAGCCGGCACCCCTTTGTCGTCCTACAGCATCTATCTCATCAATAAATACAATGCAGGGCTGATGTTTTTT
>CALUVK010000073.1 GCA_944324205.1 Candidatus Gastranaerophilales bacterium
GGCACACAGTGCAGTCATTGCAAAGGTAAAGGCGAAACATCAACTTACAAGAGATTTAGTGTAAAAATTCCGGCCGGAATTAAAGACAAATCTAAAATCAGGCTGGCGGAAGAAGGGGAAAAAGGGTTAAACGGCGGAAGAAACGGGGATTTGTATCTGATAATCCATATCAGAGAACCTAAAAATTACAAAACGGACGGCTTAAACATTTTGAAAACGATTGCTATCACTCCTTATGAAGCCGTCCTTGGGGGGAATGTTACCGTTTCGACTTTAAGAGGGAATGTTTCTTTAAAAATTACGCCGCAAACAAGAAACGGACAAAAAATCCGACTTTCCGGATGCGGAATTGAACAAAATAATAAAGTTGGTGATATGATAGTAACTGTGGAAATACAAATTCCTAAAAATCTTACTGCCGAAGAAATTCGTTTGTATAAAAGATTGCAGGAAATTTCCGGAGATAATATCAGAGAAAGATTAGAATAAAGTGGTAAAAGTTAAAGAAATCTTTGCTTCAATACAGGGAGAAGGCCCATTTGTCGGTTATAAACAGGTCTTTATAAGATTTTGCGGATGTAACTTAAAATGCAGTTATTGTGATACAGATTTTACGTCATTAGATGCAAAAGAAATGTCAACGGATGAACTTCTGGAATTTGTATACAAAAACAAGGATTGTCACTCTGTTTCGCTGACAGGAGGCGAACCTTTGTTACACGCTGATTTTATAAAAGATTTTGCACAGAAATGTCCTTTGCCTATATATCTTGAAACGAATAGTACTTTATGTGATGAACTTGAAAAAGTCATTGATAATATAACTTATATTTCTGCAGACATAAAACTTCCGAGTGTTACAGGGCAAGGAGAAATGTTTTCAAAACACGAGAAATTCTTTGAAATTGCATCACCAAAAAAACTATTTGCAAAAGCTGTTTTTGATAACAATATTACAGAAACAGAGATTGCTAAAATGTGCAATCTCTGTGAAAAATTTGATATTGAACTCATATTACAGCCAATGATGAGGGGTAAAATTCCTTGCTGCAATTCAGCTTTTATGGAAAAGGTTTTGAATACCTGCTTAAACTTATATCCCAGAGTTCGTCTCATACCGCAGGTGCATAAGTTTATTGATGTACAGTAATTAAGCTACAGGTTTATCTTTGTCCTTGTCGTCTTTATTGTCAGGAATTGTACTTAGTCCGCCATTACCCCCATTACCGTCTTTTTCATTTTGCGGAGCTATTCCAAGACCTGCTGCCGCTGGCGTAGGCGCCCCGTCACCCTCCGGAATTTCAGGCTCTTCTTCCGGAACCTCCATTCCATCAAGAACTTCTTCTGTATCCTCAGGAATTTGCAATGTCAAATCTTCAACAGTTGTCATAGAACCTTCATAGCCGGCAATAGATTCATCATACACTTCTGTTGTTTGGGTATTAAAATCCTGTGTAGCTCTTCTCATGTCTATTTCAGTTCCGACATCACCAGCCCACTGTAACTGCTGAACGGTACCAGTTCCGCTCATTCCTGCTGCGGCATATCCCATACCCGCAAATGCCCAGGCCCATGCTGTTGCTCCAAAGGCCCAACTTCCAGACAGTGCAACAGAAGTAGCTTCTATCGCGGCTTTAGTACCACCGGCAGCATTTAATCCTTGTGCAGCAGATTCAACATAACATGCTGTTCTTGTTGCTTCATCAAAACTTTCGGCATAATCTGTTACACCTTGAACTTCCGCCATTGTTGCAGCTGCATTATCATATCCTTCCTGATATGTACCCATTTCATCAAAAAGTTCACTTACAACATCAATTGTTTCACCGGAGGTTTCGGTAATATTTACACCCAACTCCTGCATTAAAGGCACAAGTTCTTCAAGCAGAGCTTTTTCATCTTCTGTTAATGTTTCACCTGATTCAACTTTTGCCATTAGTGCTTCATAAGAAGCTCTATACATATCATATTCTGATTTATTCTCTTCAATATTCTCATTAGCATCTTCATTATATAGTGTTGCTTCATCCGCGAGCGATATGATTTCATCACTCATTGAAGACATATCACCCTGGGCTGCAGTCAGAGCATTTTGTGAATTTGTCATTTCATTCTGAAGCTCATCACAAGCTTCTTTTTGTTCTTTATTTGGTTTTTTTGCCATATATGCAGTCGCCGTGGCTAAAGCCAAAGGTGCTGCAACAACAAAAGATGCAGAAGTTGAACCGGAAGCATTACAACTTGTAGCTCCTATCTGGGCAACACTTTGTCCTAATCCGTTTCCTGCAACTGATAAAACCGCACTTCCAGCACCAGCAACTGCATCTACTGTAGCACGTGCAACTACTTTGCCTTTACCGCCTTCATATCCTGTTTTATCTTGCACTGTAGACTTACCATCCTCATAAGCTGTAGAGAAATCATCATCTTCAATTTCGTACGCATTTTCATCATCACTTGCTGTTGCACGCCAATTTGATAACTCCCCGCTCCATGTCTGGGTAATTTTACCCATATCACTTGCGCTTATCTTCATTGTATTATTGCCGTAATTATAGTTATACCAGCATTTGTATGCATAAGCCTGTGATCCGATTGCCCTGTCTAAATTAAATGCGTCTTGAATTGCCATAATCCCTCCAAAATGCTTGTTATGCATTTATTTTTATAGTTTCTGTAGTGGTATTAATATATACGGCATTTTTTTGAAAAACTTTAGGAGGAAAAAGAATATTGTTACAAAACTTTATGAACTTTTGTAACAATTAGTGATAAGCTTGAAATCCGGCCTTTGCTATATACTTTATATATATGAGGTATTTAAGATGACATTAGATGGTGTAACAAAAACTGAATATACCTATACTGCACAGCAAGGACAGGGAGTCCGCGCTCAACAGTCGTCTTTTACAAATTCTGTTATGACAGAAGCAGCAAAGAATGCCGGAAATACCTCTGTAGAAGAAAATAAAAATACCTCTAAACTTGATGAGTTGTTAGAAAAGCTTTGTGCGGAATTTAAGAACCTTGGATTAAGCCCTGAAAGTCTAAAAAACAGCGGTATTTTATACCGTATTACGGGGTTGAATGAACAGCAAATCCAAGTACTTAGCGAAGCAGAATTAAAGCAGGTTATGGACTGCTTAAAGACTGCGATTAAGGATTGTACTTCTGAAGGTCAAATTAATTTAGAAAAAGTCGGTGCAACTGCGAATAAATATTACGTTGCATTAAAGACCGGATGGGATTCTATTGAAAAGTATAAGAGAAATCAAAATGGCGAATGCTTATCAGAGCGTATGGAAAGATTCTTCGGATTAGAAGAAGGTTCTTTTGCAAAACTTCCGCAAGATAAAATTGAAGAATATTTAGATAGATATTTTAATGAATTCTTTGTTGATAAATTAAAGAATGCAAAAACAAAAGAAGAAAAACAGCAGATTTACAAACAACAGCTTCAAGATTTTGGTAAATTATTACTTAACACGCCTGATGAAGACAAGGCTGTATTTAAGCAAGCTATTACCTCTCTGGTTGCTTCGAACAGACTTAAAGGTTTAGATGCTGTTTTAACAAGCTTTGCAACTCCAAAAGCCCGCACTGAATGGGCTGACAGCTGGAGTGTTGAAGAAACTAAGAAATTAGCTTTGAAACCTGATGTTGAAGGTAATGTACTTTCTAGTGATGAAGTTACAGAAGCCGCAGCAAAATTAACTTCCGTTAAAAGCGAAGATGGTATCAAAAAACACCACGCAGAATTCCAAAAAGAAGCTAAGGCTTTCTTTGCAGAGCATAAAGAAGCTTTAGAAGTTATTGCTCAAAAAGAAGCAAAAGGCGAAGAGTTAACAGAAGAAGAAAAACAGTTAAAACTCGAAAGAGATAATTTCTACACTGCAGTTTCTGCCGGTGAAATTTCCGGTACTGCAATGAATGTAATTATTGCAGATGCAGTAAAAAGAGAACTTCTTCAAGGTATGAATAAAGACGCTTATGAACTTCCTAACTACAAAGAAGTTCTTGAGCAGGTGACGGAATTTGTTGAAAATAATCCGGAAGCTTTAACAATGCCGAAGGAGGAGATTGTAAAACTCTTAGACGAAGCAACAAACGGTAATTATTCTACAGTTGCTAGCGGAAGCGATGCTGAATTAAAAGCTCCGCAGAAAGAAGCCGCAAGAGAAAGCGCAGAGACACCGGATTACGGTTTTAGCCAAAAAGAAGCACCGGTTGACACAACCAGATTAGAAGCACTGAAACAACAGTTTTATACTAGTGAGAATACAACTTTTAGAGTTGAAAGAAATGAAAAAACAGTTTCTACTCCTGCAGCAGGCGGAAGCCGGCTTCAAACTAAACTGGAAGGTATGAATTCTCAAGAACAGCTTAATTACATTGCTAAAAATTTCCACAACTTTAGCTTTGGTGTAAAAAATGCAATCGGTACAAGATTAGAACAGCTCGGTCATAACAAGCTTATGAGAGTTCTATCTCAAATCAACAGCGACAGCTTTATTTTAGGTATTTACAAACAGCTGGGCTTAAAACAAGATGACATTGAAGATTTAAATGTTTCAACCGGTGCTAAAAAGATAATGCTTAATAATTTGCAAAGAGAAGAAGAAAGAGCGTAATCATCTAATATAACTTATATGGCGCGGACGGAATGCATTCCGTCCGCGCCTCTTTACATTTCTTAATAAAAAAGTCAATTTCTCTATAAATAAATACTTTATATATATAACGAGGAGTAACTATGAGCTTATTAGGAGAAATTAAAAATTTCATAAAAACAGAGCTTTTGGGTATTGAAAATAATACTCCTGTACATTCTGCTCCAAAAGAAAAAGACAGTACTCCAATTATTACATGTAAAAATGTCGGTAAAAATGAAGATGTTCTGGAAAAACAAGAGACAAAAGAAAACCAAACAATAAAAACAGCAGGGTGTTTGAGCCTCGGCGCATTAAAAGAGAACCTTAAGAATCTGGGTATAAAATATAGTTTTACGTCTAAAGAATTCAAGCCGGAGGGGCTTATTAAAAAGCTAACAGGCCTTTCTGATGATGAGTTTAACAAACTTTCTGCCGAAGATAGAACCCGTATTCAAAATGCCGTTGCTTATGCAATGAAAGAATACAGTGAAATGTCAAAAAAGGGTCTTGTTAACAAAGATGCCGGCATTGAACAGCTTACAGTTGAATTTAGTAAATTAGTTTATGAAGCTTTAACAAGCGGTGCTTTTAAAAATGTTCAGGATTACAGTGAAGCAGTCGGAGATATTAACAAAGAACTCGGTGAAAACTTCAAAAATCTTTCAATAGAAGAACAGAGGAAAACATTAAAAGCTAAAAGAGCAGCTGATGATAGAGCTTTAGAAACAGAACTCGTGCAAGCTGATAATTTACCGCAGTCAGAGCAAGAAGGGGCAAAAAACAGGATAATAACCCGCCATCGCTTTGTACGGCGCGGAAGATATATGCAGTTAGCAACGCAGCAAAAATCTGAAACCGCTATGAACGGTTTAGTTATATTAAAATCAGATGATATAGCCTGGGGTGCTAAAACGACTCTCAGCACAAGATGTTCAGAAAAAGAAAGAACCCAAACTGCTGATTATGCAGATTATAGTTTTACAAAAGGATTGATTAAAGACTTCAAAACTTTTAATGATGAGATTAAACCCGAATCACTAAAAGCTTATTCTTGCACAATTGTAACGTTTAAATCAGAAGAAGGAGTAAAATCATACCAGCAAAGTTATGTTGACGACAGAAATAAATATGAAAAAGCTATTGAAAAACAGGCAAGAGGCGAAGCATTAACAGCAGAAGAACAAGAACTTCTTACGATTATGAGTAATGATTATTATACAGCAACTGCCCAAGCTATTGGTGAAGGTGCTCTTAATAACGTAAACATGACCTCTTCTGAAAAAGCGGAATTCATTAACCAATGGGAGAATGACGCAAGAAAATATTCTGATTACGCCATTGTAACCCGGGATGTAAAAGATGCTCTCGCAACAAATCCACAATATAAAGAAATTGCTGACAAATTAGAAAAGATAAAAATCACAGAGGCTAACAAAACTGCAGCAAACAGAAACAAAAAAGAAGAAACTAAAGAGGCCGGCAAAACTAATTATAAAGAAGTCATTTACTCTGATAAGAGTGATGGTAAAGCTATCTTAAAACCTACACAAAAGGGTAAAAACATACCTAAAATAGTTTCAAATCCTCTAAAAAATAAAACAAAAAACAATATCTGCAATAATCCTATTATTGTTGCAACAGAGGTAAAAAAACTGGGAATTGAAGAAGCAATTGAAAACTATGGAAAAGCTGATGTAATTACAGCTATTCTTGACGATAACAGCTTAAAACATCTGCGCCCGCTGCTTGCAACAATAATCAAATCTTATGATAAAAATTCTATAAAAGAAATTGCTGCAAATTGTTCGGATAGTGCATTTGTTTATATTTGTTCAATAGTTGACGGCGATATGATTGCCGAGTTAACCGAAAACAGGCGTGATTTATGCTTCGCTGCAAGAAATCAAATAGAAAATATGGAAAAAGAATATGAAACTGCTTAAAAGTATTATTTACAATATATTATCTGTTCAGGAAAAAATCCTGCGCCATAAGCTATCTGCAACCCTTGGCGCAAAACATAGCTCTAAAAGAAAACGACTATATTCAAATGGCTGTACTCTTGATTTAAGTTCAATGGCAGAAGTTGAAAAACAAAAACTTGAAGAAGAACTGAATTTAATACTCAAGAAATACAATTATGAGCCAGAAAAAATCCTTGAATATATAAAAAAACAAGGAACAGATGTTTATTATCTGGATAAAGCATCTTCAAAACTTAATCCTATAGGAGAAAATGACGGTTTTATTTATCCGGCATCCGGGCTTAAGGCTCTTTATTTATCATCGCTTGTTTCGAAAAAATTGACTCTTAAAACAAACGAAATGTTTATTCTCTCACACGGAGAGATAAATAAATACTATTTTATCTACCATTTTTATAACTGGTATGCATTTAAACATAATATTTCCGGTCTTGACCGCAATTCGCAGGAGCTATTAAAGAAATACCTGTTTTCAGACGCTGATATGAATACGCTCCAGCTTTCTGAAATCTATCAGCTTAAAGATGCTATCAAGCAGGATAAAGCCTCAATTGAATTTGTAATCAAGCTCTGCCGTAACTATGAAGGTACAAAACA
>CALUVK010000074.1 GCA_944324205.1 Candidatus Gastranaerophilales bacterium
TATTCCTTAAAAGGCAGGTTGTTAGGATTATCCAACTGCATATTTACTTTATCCAAAACAACAGCAGCCCTCACAAGATGCTTCAAAGCCTCTTTATCGCCGTCCGCAAGTCCCAAATATTCAGGCGCATCAGCTGCAAGCATTTTTTTAGTAGTCAAATAATCCTTATGCGTTCTTTTTTCTAATTCTTCATGAGAAAGATTTAGTTCGTAATCCTTTTTCCCAATATTTACATTGTTCATCATACTCATCTTATCAAGCTCCTTTACTAATTTCTCTCCATCAGGACAATTATCCGTTTTGTTTACGGCATTACTTTTATTATTTTTAAAACTCAGATAATTTGTACTTATTTGATTAATCGGGTTAATATTCATAGCTTGATTATAACACAAAATGCAGTTACTGAAATTTTTTACAAAACTAAATATTGAACATTTTATTCCCTTTTTCGTTATACTAATATAGAGGTAACAAAATGGATAATAAATGTACAAAATATGAAGGTTTATTTGTTTTCTCCGATGAAGAGACTCTGAAACAGCACCTCGAGGAATGTGAAGAATGCCGTGTAGAGCAGGAAAAAATGGACAGAGTTTCCGAATTGATTGATGAAGTAAAACTATATTATCGGGCAAAAAATAAAAAGCGTCCGAAGTTGAGAGTTGCCTGTGCAATGTTTCTGCTTTTATTTTCCACGTTGACTGCCGGTGTGGTGGTTAATGACGAAGATATGATGGATACCTTGCGCTATGGAGAAACTCTTTCGGCTGAAGACTTAGGTTTTCCTGTAGACTCTTACGGACTCTTAATGGTGGATGAATGAACTTTGATGAAATAATTAAAGCTAACAAGCAGAATATTAAAAATATAGTAAAATTAATTACTAAACAAGAAAACGAAGATGTAGAACAAGAGGTTTATATAAAGCTCTGGAAAAATTCCGAAAAATACGAAGAGCGGGGTTCTTTAAAGAGCTGGGTTAATACTGTTGCGAAAAACGCGTCTAAAGATTATCTCAAGTCCGCCGCAGTAAGAAATGAACAAAATTCCACATCAGATGAATATACACTGACTTCAATCAAGGATAAAAAAAGAAATCCGGAAGATAATTTAATAACAACAGAAAGGCAAAAAAGAATTATAAATGCTATAGAAAGTTTGAAACCAAAACTTAAAGAAACCATAATGTTATGTGAAATATACGGATATACATACGAAGAAGCTTCAAAAAAACTGGACTGTCCAATTGGTACAATAAAATCAAGAATTTATAATGCTAAAAAAGAGTTAGCAGAAGTGTTAGAAGATTTGTTATAAAAAGTGAGGTATTAGTTATGAAAAAATTAGCAGTATTATTATGCGCCTTAACGCTTATTTCAACTGCCGCAATCGCAGAAGAAACAAAAGGCGCTCCGGCAGCAGAGCAAAAAGCTCCGGCAGTAAATGAAGGAATTAAAAATCCTGATAATGTAAAAAACCGTCCTTCAAAAGAAGAAATGATGAAAATCAGAAAAGCACGCGAAGCTGCTTTTGAAAAGAAATTAGGCTTAACAGATGAACAAAAAGCGAAAGCAAAGGAGCTTAGAATTAAGGGACATGAACAAATGAAACCTGTGATGGAACAACTTATTTCTAAGAAAAAAGAAGCTGAAATGGTAAAACGTTCCAGAATTGCAAGCTGGGCGCAGGAAGAAAAACTTGCTGCAATCGACAAAGAAATTCAAGAGCTTGAAAAACAGGCAAATTCTATTAGAAAACAAAATATGAAAGACTTTGAATCAATCCTTACACGTGACCAGAAAAAAATCTTAAAACAGATGAAAAAAGAAGGGCGCCAGAGATTTGAAGAAAGAAAGAAACTCTGCCCGCCCCCGTGTCCTGAAAAAGTTCAGCCTGCTGAAGCGGCAGAAGAAAAATAATATTAAATGATAAAAAAATAAAAAAAGAGCTTTTATAAAAGCTCTTTTTTGTTGAATTAAAATTTGTAAAAAAACAAATCTTATCACAAACTTAATTGTAAACTTGTGTAACAAAAAGGCAATTTTGAAAAATAAAAATACTTTTATATATTACAAGGATTAAAAAATGAGGAGTAATATATGAAAAGTTTAAAGAAAAAAATTTCAGCTTTAGTTTTAACAACAGTATTTGCATCAATGCAGCTTTCTTATGCAGCAATTGATACTGGTTTAGGAGCCGGTAATGGTGGTGCTGTTATTAATAACGCTCAGGGAGGCTTTGTAGGCGTTAACGGGGCCGGGACCGGAAATGTCGACCTGAATTTTAATGGAAATGCTCATGTTAATTGGGATACATTAAATGTAAATAAAGGTGAAAGTTTAAACTTTAACGCTGTTCAAGGTGTAAACGGTATTACAGTTTTAAATACAGTTAACCAAGGAATGTCAACTATTCACGGACAGATAAATGCAAATAGCGGTATCGGAAAATTAATTATTTCAAACCCGAATGGTATGTTATTTGATGGTGCAACATTTGACGCAACAGGTGATGTTATGTTAACAACACAACAAATGCAGGCAAATTTTGTAGATGGCAGAATGGATATTTCAAATGTAGCAGGTGCCGTTCCTGCCGGAGTAATAACAATTCAGGATTCTAACTTCTCTGTAGGTGGTGAATTTAATGTTTTAGCTCCTTCAATTGATGTTGTTAGAGGTACAATTTCTGCTCAAAATGGAATGAAACTTATTACAGAAAATGGTCAAGACTATATTGCGGATGGTTTTAAAGATACAGTTAGAATGGAAGCTGTAAATATTGATGGTAATGTTTATATAGTATCTAAAAAAGGAACAGTAAAAACCGTTGGCGGTGGTACAATTAACGGTAATTTGAAGATTGATTCAGATGACAGTGTTTCTTTAAACTATGTAGCTGATGGTAAAGCTTTACACGTAAAAGGTGACGTTGATGTTAAAGGCAACGGAGTTATGATGTATGCCAGAAACACCAAAGTTGATGGTAATTTATCAATGGAAAATGGCGGCGGCTTCTTAGAAGTCGGTAATGTTAAAGTCGGCAAAAATATGAACCTAAAAACAGTTGCTAAATCTCAGAATCCTCAAGGTTACAAACATTTTGTTCACGTAGTTGGTGATAATGAAGTTGGCGGCAATATGAATGTTGATTCCGTTAATAACATTCACATTGGTAACTATAACTATGAAGAAGGCAAACTTTTAGATGGCAGTTTAAAAGTCGGCGGTAAATTATCCGCACACGCTCAAGATGGTCACGTAATGGTAACAATTGATACACAGGCTAATAAAGTTTCTCTTAAATCAGATAAGTTGAATGTTCTAACAGATGGTAAAGCGACAATTTCAGCTAATGAATATGAATTCTCTTCAAATGGTTATTTGGGCGGCTTAAGCGGTTTTGATGATTACACAACAGATGATGTTGTAATCGGTGTAATGGAAAATTATATCCCGATTCCGAATAATGCTCAAAACTCGGCAAATATTAATATTACAGGTGGCACTATCAGCAAGATTGAAACTCCGAATGGTGCAACAACTAATATTTCTTCATCTGGCGATGTTAAATTGACAGGTGCAAATGCAGGACATATTAATATTGAAGCTCCTGACAAATATATTGAAATTACGGGTGATGTTAAAGCTAATACTATCAAGGTTGGTAACAAGACTGACAAGTTAAAAGTAGATTATCCGTCAAGAGATTACGAATTAAAATACACAAATATCCGTGATGCAAAAGAAGTAACAATCAAAGGTGATGAAGAAATCACATATGAATTAACAAACGGTGAAAACGGCTATAACGTAAATGAAAATAGAGCTGATGATACAACTTATTTAGTAGGCCCAGGTAAAGAAATTGAACCGAATCCGGATCCGGAACCGGTAATCGATCCAGAAGATAATGAAAACGTTAAGGTTTTAAGAAGCTACGAAAGAATGGAAGATATTACAAAAGCTCAACCTTATACACCAGTAGCATACGCAGCAGACCTTGATGATGATCAGGAAGACAACGGAGTAAGAAAGAACGTTGATGGTTCTGTAACAGTAGTAAAAACATATGCGATGGGTAAATAGACTAAAGATGCAAGACTAGTAAAAAATAGACTTACTTTTTCACGGTAAGTCTATTTTTTTATTGTATAATTAATTTAGGAGGAAGTGTTTGATATGATTATCTTAGAAAAACCCTATGTTTCTGAATTTCTTATTGATACTATTGTTCAAAATGATTGGGCCGTATTAGAGAACCAGGCTGTTGATAATGCTGATATAGAAGATGGAGCTTTTGATAAGATTCCGTCAGAAGTTGCTAAAAACTATTATCTTACACAAGAATATCCGCTGATTTATGCCAATTCAGAAAATGCAATAACCTGGGTTTTAGAAAACCTTCCTGATTCTAATTTAAGCAGTTATATAAAATTTTTTAAGGATAAAATTGAGTTTCGTGAAATGCTTAAAGAATTATATCCGGATTTTTACTTTAAAGCAATAGACTTTGAAGAATTAAAAAACACAAGTCCGGATGATATAAAATTCCCTGTCGTAGTTAAACCGGCCGTCGGGTTTTTAAGTTTTGGAGTACATACTGTAAAAGATGATAAGGAATGGAAAGATACAATATCTGCACTTGATAGAGAAATGAAACAAGCTGCTCAAATGTATCCATCACATGTTATTAATTCTTCTAAATTTATTATTGAAGAAATGATTGAAGGAGAAGAATTTGCTATTGATGCATATTATGATAGAGATGGAGAACCGGTTATCTTAAATATATTTCAACATCCTTTTTTAAATTCTAAAGATGTAAGTGATAGAATTTATCTTATGTCAACAGGAATTATGATAAAATTTATGGCAAAATTTGGACTACTGCTTCGTGATATTGGACAGTTAAAAAATATTAAAAATTTTCCTATGCATATAGAAATTAGAGTAACCCCAGATGGTAAAATTATACCTATTGAAGTTAATCCGATGCGTTTTGCCGGCTGGTGTACTGCTGACGTGGCAAAATATGCTTGGGGGATTAATGTCTATGAATGTTATTATAATCAAAAACGTCCTGATTGGAATAATATTTTAGCTAATGCTGGTAAAGAAGTTTTTTATTTTTCAATGGCTGAAGTCCCAGATGGTGTAGATAGAAAGAAAATTAAAGGTTTTCAGTACGAAAGATTTTTAGCAAATTATTCTAATGTTCTTGAAGTAAGAAGAATAAATCCAATAGATAATCCTCTTTTTGCCGTTATTTTCGGATCGACTCACAACAAAGATGAAGTTATAAAAATTCTTTCATTAAAAACAAAAGACTATATAATTAATTAAATAGCTTTATTTTAAGTTTCTCTATTTCTTGTTTTCATCCATTCTTCTTTTGGAAGATCTGAAACAATATTTCCGTCTTTAAATTTAATTACTCTGGAACAGTATTCTGCAATATCAGGTTCGTGGGTTACTAGTACAATAGTTTTTCCTTCTTTACCATTAAAACCCTTATTTAACCTAACAAAAAATTCCATAACTTCAATACTAGTTTTTGTATCAAGATTTCCGGTAGGTTCGTCTGCTAAAATTAGTGGAGCATCATTTACCAATGCTCTTGCTATAGCAACCCTTTGTTGCTGACCGCCTGACATTTGGTTTGGCATATGAGACTCTCGGTTTTTTAAACCAACAATTGCTAAAGCTTCTTTTGCACGTCTGTGCCTCTCTTCTTCGGGAATACCTTTGTATATCATGGGGAGTTCAACATTTTCCAGTGCAGAAGTTCTAGAGATAAGATTGAATCCTTGAAATACAAAACCGATTTTTAGATTTCTTATTTGTGATAATTCTTCAGGATTTAAAGAAAAAACGTCAACTCCATCAAGATGATAACTTCCGCTCGTAGGCTTATCAAGGGTCCCAAGCATATTCATACAAGTAGATTTTCCGGAACCTGATGCACCCATTATTGCAACAAACTCACCTTTTTCAACGGAAAAAGAAACTCCATTTAATGCATTAAAGCTTTCTTCTTCTGTTTTATATGTTTTTATTACATTTTTTATCTCTATTAAAGGCATAGCACCATATTACTACAAAAATAAATGGTATGATAAGTAGTAAATCATTTGTATAGTATTTCGTCTTTATTCTTCATTTGATTCGCCTAGCTGGCGTTTAAAAGAGCAGGTGCGGCTTGAGCAGACTTCAAAGAGACCGTTTTTAGTATTTTTCTTAACCAGAAGTTCGCCGCATTCAGGGCAGGTATTTCCACTAGGCTCATCCCAGAGAGCGTAAGAGCATTCAGGATAACGATTACAGCCAAAGAATACTTTGCCGTATTTTGATTTCTTTTCAATAATAACCCCTTCGCCGCATTTCGGGCATTTCACACCGGTAGAGCGGATATATTTTTTGCGGTTCTTGCATTCCTTACATTCAAGATATTTTCCGTAAGGCCCTATTTTCATTACCATTTCACCGCCGCATTTTTCGCATTTCTCTTCAACAGTATTGTTATCTTCATTAACATCATCAAGCTCTACGCTGTTATTAAGTGAAATGATTGTTTTGCATTCGGGATAGCCGGAACACCCTAAAAACTGGCTCCCGAAACGGCTTGTTTTTACAAGCATAACGCGGCCGCAGTTCGGGCATTTCTTATCGCTTTCTATAACTACTCTCTGCGGATTTTTCATTACGGAATTTACTACTTCCATAAACGGAGTGTAAAACTCTTTTAAGACTACATTCCAGACAGCTTTTTTTTCTGCAATCTTATCGAGTTTTTCTTCCATGCCGGCTGTAAATTTGTAATCCATAATATCCGAGAATTGGCTTACAAGCTGTTTGCAGACGGTTCTTCCAAGAAGTGTCGGATGAAGGGCTTTGTCCTTTTTTTCAACATACTTTCTGGTTTGGATTACGGTAATAATTGTAGCGTAAGTTGACGGACGCCCGATGCCGTGTTCTTCAAGCGCTTTAACAAGAGATGCTTCATTGTACCTCGGAGGCGGCTGTGTGAAATGCTGTTTTGGCGAAATTTCTTTACATTTAACCTTATCCCCGTTTTCAAGGTCAGGAATTTTAGCGTCTGCTTCTTTTTCATCCTCTTCTGCGTCATTATAGAGCTTTAAGAATCCGTCAAATAAGATTTTGCTCGTGCCGGCTTTTAAGTTATAATCGCCTGCTTTTATATCAATAGTCTT
>CALUVK010000075.1 GCA_944324205.1 Candidatus Gastranaerophilales bacterium
TAGCGACTGAAGAATCTCTTTGATTTTCAGAGATCCTTCGGGCGGGATGGGTATAAACTGACCCAAATTCTATTTACCCCCTCCGCCCTCTGGATGACGGCAAGATTGGAGGTTATGGATGCCAGTTTGTTTTGAAGTGGTACTTCCTAACCAACCTGTCATACTGAGCAAGCCGACAGATGTGGATTTTTATAGTAAATTTTGCTTGAGTTAAAGGCGCGTTTCAGTATCTTACCTGTAAAGATTATTAACACATAATTATCCACAAAAGTTTTCTTGCCTGTCGTCCGAGAAATATACCTATGATAGAGAAGAATATATCATATAAAATCTGTATTCCGCTTTGGGAAATGACCCAGCTTGTTACTAAATCCATTGGTGCATGTCTTAGAGTAGCTACAAAAAACATGTATAAAACTCCAAGTATATGAATGGTTATAACTCCTATTATTGAAATTAAACTTATACGTAGAAAATCAGGATTTCCTTTTAATAGCGTGCCAGCAAAAAATACTGCTGGAATAAATGCCAGAATATATCCAAACCCGTATTCAAAAAGATAATTAACTCCGCCGCCGAGTGCAAAAATAGGGAAAAACATTCCAAGGATTATATAACCCGCAATAGAAAGAATACCGAATTTGCGCCCCATAAGTGCCAGTATAAAAAATACTGCCGGAATTTGAGGGATATATTTATAACTTGTTATAAAATGGTTTATTATATCAAACTCATCAACATCTTGTGATAAAAAACTTAATGTATCAAGAGGTAAATATGGATGTTTAAGCGTAACCTGAGTAAATGTAGCAACTATTATTAAAAGAATACATAAACCAGTTAAAATAAGCGTACCGAGCGTGATTTTTATCGGCTCGCCTTTATATTTAAAACTGTTTATCTGTTTTTGAACCCGTTTACTCATCTTATATTAATCAACTTCTTTAATGTTTTAATATTTTCTTGATACTTTTGTTTAAATTTATCGTAAAAAATGTTTTCAGTCCACATAATAAGAGCATCCTCATTATTATCCTGATAATAACCTTTTCTTGTTCCTAAAGATTGAAATCCGTATTTTTCATAAAGCTTTATTGCAGGAATATTAGAAGCCCGAACTTCAAGTGTTAAATATTTTACTCCGTTTTCGTAACAGTCTTCAAGAATTTTGTGAATAATAGCTTCTCCAATATGATTTCTCAAATAATCTTTTTTTACGGCAATCGTTGTAATATGTCCTTCATCAATAATATGCCATGTTCCTGCATATCCCACCAGCTCTCCTGCCGGCGTTTTAGCGGTATAGTATTTTGCAAGTTTATTTGACATTTCATCATAAAAAGAAGATTTTGCCCAATGATGAGGTCCGTATGCTGCTTCTTCAATCTTAACGACCTCTTCGATATCGTCTCCTGTCATTGGATTTATATGTATTTCAGATATTTGAGTTAAGGACATATGCTTTCCCAATCTATATCATCTTCGGTTTCTTCTCCCGGTTCTATAATATGGTCACCGTCTTCAAGCATTAACATGAGAGAAAGCCGCAGTTGCTTTTTATAATTTTCAAGTGCTTTTTCCCTTGTTTTAGCGCAAAATGCAAAACTCGGGATTTCTTTAATTTCAATATAATGATAAGGATTACCGTTAAAATCCAAATCGGTCCCCTCGATTAGCGTCCAATCGAGGTTCATATAATAATCTAAATCTTTTTTTACATTGTCACTCATCTAAAGACCTCTCATTTAAAGGCTGCTTAATCATAATACCTTCTCCACCAATTACATCGGCCTGATGTCCGTTTATGTATAAATATACCGGAAGATTAGTGTTGGCTTTTGCAGTCTTTATGACCTGACGAAGTCTTGTGTATAAACTTTCAGTTCCTCCACCACCTTCAAATGCAGTAGAAAAATCTATCATAACACTTCCTTCACCTTCTCTTATTGATAAAATCTTGGTTCCTGCCGGAATTTCAGAGGTAAACCCTTTAGATTTTTCCCAGTTCGAAGGAGCAGAGATTAGCTCCTTTATTGCATATGCAAAACACGATTTTTCAACCGCAGTATCACAATTTCTATTAACAGGGCGGAGTTTGCCCGCAGAATCTGATACATATATTTTTACAACTTTTACTTCATGTTCTTTTTCTTTAATGGCTGCAGGTTCATCTATCGGGGTGAGTTCTTCAATATCAGGAGGTACATTATCTTTTAATGGCAGGTGAAATCCTTCTGCGCTAAAAAATGAAAAATAAACATACGCAACTGATATAACAATAAGAACGAACAAACCGAGTTTCTGGGAAAAATTCATGCTCTATTCTCCTTTTATAAATATTTTACCATTAATTTTTATTTTGTTGTCAACAATGTCTACATATTCAATATTTCCATCGCAATGTTTAGATTCTAATAAATCTAAAGTAAATCCTAAAGGATTAAGAAGGTTTAGGAGATTTGCAACCTTATTGAGTTCAATATTTCCGTATGCACTGTCAAGTTTTACATCAAAAGCTTTTATTTCTCCGTTTTCGACTCTGATATCAGAAGAAGCGACAAAAACTCTGTTTTTTGAAACAGATACTATTGGGAAATTATATTCTGTTAAGACATAAAGTTTGTTATTGATAATTTTTGTACTGGCACCTTTTATTTGAAAAAGCGGATAGGCTAGATTATTAATTTTATTTATAACTTTATTATAACTGCTGTGTTTTAGAGCCTCGTTCATACTTTCAGCAGTCAGAAACATTTCGTATTCAAATTTCATGTCAGACTTAAATACAGGCGGTTCTTGAGTATAATCAATATAATTATAATCGCTTAGTGATTTAATATGCAGATAAGAAATTGGAATTTCTTCTGATACAAGGTTTTCTCCGGTTAGTTCAAGGTATTTAAAAATACCTTTTTTCATACTGGATAAAGTGTATCCTTCAAATTTAACATCAAAGTTTGCTCCGGTTTCTTTTTTTAGTGCAGATTTAATACTATGTTTTGCAATTCTTTCCGCAATCGGATTCATTATTGAAAAATGTTTATGATTCTGCAAGTATTCTTTAGAATATTTATCTTCTGCAAAACAAAAACCTGTAAACATAAAAAAGCATAAAAATATTAATAAAATCTTTTTCATAAAGGCCTTTCATATGAGTTTGTAATAGCATATATTTATTTAGAATTTATGTTATTATAATATGCTGAATAAAATATTACTACTGTCATTATAAACAATTAGCTAATTTGCCTGTTTTACACCTTTGTAAAATTCATTTGTAATAAGCTGCGAATATTTATTCTTTTCACTTAAAGCAAGTGCAAGTTTTTCAGCTCCGTCTGCTGTTGTAACGCTTGCAACAACACCGGAAATGTCAGAAAATGGGAGCTTTGTAACTTTTGCTTCAAATTTCGCATAAGGAACAGATTCTCCGTATACATTCATTGAACCTCTATCAACAATTTTGATATCCTGAACAGTTATTGCCTGATATTTAAATTTTTCGGCAAGATTTTTTAACTTTTTATCAACTTCACTGCTTTTAATATCCTCTTTCGTAAGAAGAGGTTTTTTGCCTGAGTCAACAATAATCATTTTTTGTCCGGAAGCTTTATGTTCTGCAAGTACAGCTTTATATCCGGCAAGATTTACGGCATTATCTATCTGGAATTCTTCATTAAGCTTTGAAAAATCTCCTATTTTTTTTGCATTTTCTGCGGCACGTTCTTGTATAAAATTTACGACGGAAACTTTTACTGCTTCTACATATTTTTGTCCGCCAATTGCGTTAAAGCCTATAATTGCGAGAACTATAATAAAAGCATTAAAAATTATTTTTATTAATCTAAACATTACTTGCACCCCTGATATGTATTATGTACAATTATAACTATGACAAAACCTGAAATCAATCTTATAAACACCGCAGATGTAATAATAGAAGATGCAACTCCTGCAATGCAAAGATATCTTGAGATTAAGCGCGAAAACCCGGGCTGCCTTCTTCTTTACCGTATGGGTGATTTCTACGAAACATTTTTTGAAGATGCAGTAACTCTCTCCCGTGAACTAGAAATAACTCTGACCGGGCGCGATTGCGGAGCAAAAATAGGCAGAATTCCGCTTGCAGGTATTCCCGTAAAAGCGATTGATAGTTATCTGGAAAAACTTGTTGCTAAAGATATAAAAGTTGCAATTTGTGAACAATTAGAAGACCCGAAATTCGCGAAAGGTATTGTTAAAAGGGGCGTTGTAAGGATAATTACAGCAGGAACTCTTATTGAAAGTAATTTTCTTAATCAGAATAGTAATAATTATATCTGTGCAATTTTTAAAGAAAAAGAACAATGGGGTTTTGCCTACACGGATATTTCAACAGGTGAATTTAAAGCCTCTGTTTTGAATTATGATACGCTGATTACTGAACTTGTAAGAATTCAACCTGCAGAAATTATTGCGCCTGCGAAAAAAATGAAACTTCAGCCTTTTCAAATTGTGCCGGAAGAGACTGTAGATTTGCCGGATGAAATTATTAATAACTACAACTGTTCAAAAGTACCTGATAATGTCTTTGAAGATAGCTTTGCACAGAATAATCTTAAACAGGTTTTTAAGATATCAAACCTTGATTCAATAGGATATAATAATTGTCCGCTAGGTTTCAGAGCCGCAGCAGGAATTTTAGCTTATATATGGGAAAATCTAAAGGAAGAATTTCCAAAATTTGAGAGAATTGAGGTTTATGAACTTTCAGATTTTATGGCAATTGATGCCGGTACAAGGAAAAATCTTGAATTAACAGAAACGTTAAGAGAAAAAAATAAATACGGCTCTCTTCTCTGGGCAATTGATAAAACAAATACTAATATGGGGGCCCGGCTTTTAAAAAACTGGATTTGTCAGCCGCTTAAAAATCTGGACAAAATTGTTAAACGCCAGCAGGTTGTAAAAAAACTTGTAGAAAATTCTTCTGTACGGTATGAAATTGAAAAACAACTTAAGAATATTTATGATATACAGCGTCTTTCAACGAGATTAAGCAATGGTACGGCTAATCCGAGAGATTTTTTGAGTTTGAAAATATCGCTCTTTTCTTTGCCGGCTCTTGTTGATATAACAAAAGGTGCAGGGATTACAATATTTGATTCTATAGAAAATTCTATAGAAAAAATTAAAGATTATGCAGATCTAATTGACCAAACTATAGCAGAAGATGCACCGAACTTGTTAAAAGAAGGCGGTATTATTAAATCCGGAGTAAGTTCTGATTTAGATTATCTTCGTGATTTGATGTTTAATGGTGAAGACTGGCTCAAAAATTTCGAACAGAAAGAGAGAGAAAATACAGGAATTAATACGCTCAAAGTAGGTTTTAATAAGGTATTCGGATATTTTATAGAAGTTACTAATTCTAATTTAAGCAAGGTACCTGTTAATTATGTCAGAAAACAAACACTTACAGGAGCTGAAAGATTTATTACTGACGAGCTTAAAAAACACGAAGATGAAGTCTTGACAGCACAAGTTAAAGCATACGAGCTTGAGTATAAACTTTTTTCAAATTTTAGGAATTATTCAAAAGAGTTTGTTGACCTTATTCGTGAAACAGCAGATTGCATTGCAAAACTTGATGTTTTGACTTCTTTTGCATCAACGGCTGTTGAACAAAGTTACGTTTGTCCTAAGCTGAATGAGAGTGGAGATTTTATTATAAAAAATGGTCGTCACCCTGTGTTGGAAAAAATCTTGCCGCTTGGAGCTTATGTTTCAAATGATATAGAATTGTCAAGTTCGGATAAAAACAAAACTGAATTTATGATACTTACAGGGCCTAATATGGCTGGTAAATCAACATATATGAGACAAAATGCTCTGATTGCCATTCTTGCACAAATTGGTTCATTTATTCCTGCGGATTATGGTGAAATTGGAATTATTGATAAAATCTTTACCCGTGTTGGTGCAAGCGATGATTTGACTCTCGGGAAATCGACATTTATGGTAGAGATGAGTGAAACAGCATATATTTTGAATAGTGCAACAGATAAAAGCCTTATACTGATTGATGAAATTGGACGTGGTACAAGCACATACGATGGAGTTGCTATTGCCTGGTCGGTTGCAGAATATATAGCTAAAAAAATTCAGGCAAAATGTATTTTTGCTACTCATTATCACGAATTAAATGTGATGACCAGTACATTTCCGCAAATAAAAAATTACCGTATAACTATAAGTGAAGAAAACGGTAAAATAGAATTTTTGAGAAAAATTGTCCCAGGGGGTGCTAGCAAAAGCTACGGAATTCAGGTTGCTAAAATGGCAGGACTTCCTAACGAAGTAATAAGACGTTCAGAAGAACTTATGAGTAGAATGCAGAGAGATTTTTCAAAAAATCTTGCTTCAGGAAAAGGGAAGAAAGAGGATGGATTAGAGGTTGAAGCGCCTCAATTAAATTTGTTCTAAATAAAATTTGAAATCTTTGTTTTAATAAGCCTATGTAGATTTATGATAAAATATTTTTGTGGATAATTTTGATTTTTTAAAAAAGATTGATAAAGATTTATATGAAATAATTGCTGAAGCGGAGAAACTTTACGCCTCTGAATTTTTTGAACAATGCATGGGGCAAACAAGAAGGTTTGGCGAAAGGATGTGTAAATCCATACTGGCAGATAAACGATTTTATGATATGAGTTTTGATGATATGCTAGCAACACTTAAAGATAAAGCTGTTAGTGTGCCAGAAAAAGAATTTGTGGAGGATTTATATTTTCTTAAAAAACAGGGGAATTTGTCTGTACACTCAGCAAAAGTAAAAAAGGACGGTATTACAGCTCTTGAATGTTTGCAAAGAGCATTTGAAGCAGCAATAAATTTTGCCGTATTTTATAGGAAGTCGAATAAATGTATTTTAAAGAAGCAATATGACATAAATTTGCTAATAACGGGAAAACCCTCTTTAAAAGAAAAGTATGAATCGCATGGTAAGCTTGTTCAAAAAGAAAAAAACCGAAGTATAAAGCAATCTTATACAATGAAGGTTGTACCATATAATAAAAAGAAAAAAATATCTTTATATTGGATTTTTGTAGGTATTTCGGCTATAGTGTCAGTTCTGTTAATGTTAATTATAATGATTATTTAATTATAGAAGAGATAAATCTGATAGAATCATCTTTTAATTCTTTAACAAAATCTCTAGCAATTTTAGAG
>CALUVK010000076.1 GCA_944324205.1 Candidatus Gastranaerophilales bacterium
TACACGGCGGCGGAGAGACAGATTCCGGCTCCGGCTACGGAAAATTCAGAGATGAATTCAAAAATAGATACATTTTTGGAGGAGAACGTGAATCAGACAGACTGTATGTCTCAAATTTAATCAAAGAAGCAACGGGCATGAGTGATGCTGAGTATGTAAAATTTGTAGAAGCAAATAAAAACAAACCTCTGACAGAAATCGAGCCGCCGGAATACAGAGAACCTTTAATTAAAGCATATGCTTCAATAAATTCAAATACAAGAGAGGGTAACAGAGAATACAACGAAATGTACGGTTCAAATCCGAAAGAAGTAATGGGCGTATTTGCTTATGATGAAAATGAAGTGAGTAATGTTGGCAACCCGCTTGATTTCTTAGCCGGAAGCGCAAATAGCAGAACTGCATTCCTCCAAAAGTATGCACTAGAGCATAATATTCCGTTTATTGTATTCGGAGATTAAATTACCCAACAAAGTTATTGCACAAAAAAAAATAGTATGATACAATTTACTCGTAAGGCATAACTAATGCCTAGCTGTACATAGTAAAGGGGTGAATATGCTAGTTTCTGCCATTTCAGTTAATAATCATAACGGTTACAACATGAGCGCTAATATGCCTTTTTATAATAACCGTAGTAATGAAACAATTGGCGATACTTCTTTTAATTCTTTAACCCCTTATATAAATAAAAAGTCTGTTTCTACTGAGAAGCTGCCCCAGGTATATAAAAATATCAACGAATGGCAAAGTTTTTGTCATAATCAAATTCTAGGCGGAAAATTGAATGTAATTGCTTAAACTATGAAAAAGAGTTTAATTTTAGGTTTTTTTGACGGCGTTCATCAAGGACATCAGGCTGTAATTCTTTCAGCAAGTAGTATTTCTGATGATATGGTGCTTATAACTTTTAAAGAATCACCTGCAAAATTTTTTAATAAGAGCTATGAATATATATTTCCCCGCAAGGATTCTATAAATAAAATCAAGGATTTAGGTGTTAGAGAAGTTGTAGAGCTCGATTTCTCTGAGATTGCGGATTGGTCTGCCGAGAAATATTTGAATTTTATAACAGAAAAATATTCTCCGAGTACGATTTTTACAGGATTTAATCACACATTTGGCAGGCATAAGTATGGAAATGCTGAATTTTTAGAAAAAAATCAAACAAAATACGGTTATAAGTATTTTTGTATTCAGCCTTTAAAGTATGATGGCGAAATAATAAGCTCAACGCGTATAAAGCGTCTTTTAAAAGATGGAGTAATTGAAGATGCAAATATTCTTTTAGGTAATAATTTTTTTCTGGAAGGAACTGTAATTAAAGGTGCACAGCTCGGGAGAACTATAGGTTTTCCGACTGCTAATCTTTGTTATCCTGAAGAAATTATTAAAATCCCGTTCGGTGTATATCAAGCAAGATGGAACGGAAAACATGCTCTTCTTAATTGGGGAATGAAGCCTACTGTACATAATACTAATGAGCCGGTTGTGGAAGTTCATATTCTGGATTTTTCTGGGGATTTATACGGGCAGAATATCAGAATAGAGATTTTAAGTAAAATACGCGATGAACGGAAGTTTAATTCACTAGAGGAATTAAAAGAACAGATAAAAAAGGATATGGAATTATGCTTAAAGTAGTCATAATCGGATATGGAACAATGTTTACGAACCTGATTGCAGGTACTCTTGATGCGAATTGCGAAATTGTAGGAGTTTTAAGGCGAGAGATGGTAAAATATCACCCGTTCCTTAGAAAGCTTAAGGATATTTTAAATCCGTCTTTAGAACATAATTATATAAAGAGTTATAATATTCCCGAAATAAAAGCACGTGGAGTTAATACAGAAAAATTTAAAAAGGAGCTGCTAAAGCTTAATCCTGATATAATTTTTGTTGGGTCATGGGGCGAAAAATTAAAAAAAGAGATTTATGATTTGCCTAAAATTGCATCAATAAATGCCCATCCGTCGCTTTTACCTAAATACCGCGGACCAAATCCGTATTTTTGGACTATAAGAAATCTTGAGCAAACAAGCGGAGTAACATTTCATCTTATTGATGGTGATTATGATACGGGGGCAATTTTGGCACAGGAAGAAGTTAAAATATATCCTTCAGATACTGGACAGTCTTTGAAAGACAGAACGGTACTTACGGCAAGGGGTGTTGTGTGTGAACTTTTAAAAGCTTTAAGAGAAGATATAATTATTCCACTTAAACAACGAGAGGACAGAGCGAGTTATTATTCTTATCCAGACAGGCTAGAGCTTGATTTTACAAAAACTGCTGAAGAGAATCAAGCTCTTATAAGAGCTTGTTATCCTTGGACGGAAGCATATTTTTATCATAAAAATACTTGTATAGCTGCTTTGCCTGATATGATAGATATTAATGAAAACCATACAGAATACACAAAATCAGGTACCATTACCGGTTGTGATATTAAAAATAAAACGATAAGTATATTATGTGCAAATAACAAAATTCTTACAATGTCTGTAAAGTTATATTCAAAATATGACAGATTTTTTACTAGTAATTATTTAAAAAGAGATGTTATTGCAGGCACCATTTTATAATGAAAGCTTTTATACATCTCTATAACACCATTATAGAGCTATAAGATTCTTTACATTTTTATTTAACTGCTGTATTATTTAACTAAGGGAGATAAAGTATGAAAGAACAGTTGGAAAATATTTATAATTCAGCCAAATCTGATATTGAAAAAGCCGAATCTATTAATGATATTGATGCAATAAGGCTAAGGTATTTAAGCAGAAAAGGTGAATTCAATTCTATTAAAAAGGGGCTAAAAGATTTATCTGACGAAGATAAAAGAACTATTGGAGCTTTGGCAAACAAAATTACACAAGATTTAGAACTCTTACTAAAAGAGAAATATGATATTTTTTATCAAAAAGAACTCAATGAAAAACTTCAACATGATAGAATTGATATAACTTTAAGTGGTAAATATGTTTCTCAAGGAAAAGTTCATCCGTTAACTCAAACTACAAAAGAAATTGTTTCTATTTTTCAAAATCTAGGGTTTTCAGTTGTCTCGTCAGAACTTTCTCCAGAAGTAGAAACAGAATATTATAACTTTGATATGTTAAATGTGCCTAAAGACCATCCTGCAAGAGATGTTCAGGATACTTTTTATGTAAAAGATATGCCAAATGTTATATTAAGAAGCCAAACTTCAGGAGCACAAATTCATGTAATGGAAACTCAAAAACCTCCCATTAAAGTTATTTCACCTGGAAGAGTTTATAGAAATGAAAATATAAATGCTCGCAAAAATAACTTTTTCCATCAAATAGAAGGTCTCTATGTAGATAAGGATATCACATTCGGAGATTTAAAAGGTGTTATGAATGAATTTATACGTTTGTACTTTGGCTCTGCTCGTCCAACTAGATTTAGAAGTAGTTTTTTCCCTTTCACAGAGCCTTCGGCTGAAATCGATGTGCAATGCATTATGTGCCAAGGAAAAGGGTGCAAAATTTGTTCCGGTACTGGATGGTTAGAAATACTCGGTGCCGGCATGGTTGATGTGAACGTTCTTAAAGGTGTCGGAATAGATCCGGATGTATATTCAGGCTTTGCATTTGGCATGGGAGTTGAACGTTTGGCAATGCTTAAATATGCTATTGATGATATACGACTATTCTTTAATAATGATAAGAGATTTTTAGAACAGTTTTAAACGATTTGAAACGTTATTTAAGATTTATTAATTTTGTTTATACAAATCTTTTTCCAGGTTTTGAGCTGTCTTAGTTTTTGCCAAACCGCCAAGTGATGTTTCTTTTAACATTGGTGACATCAATTGTCCCGTTATTTTAAGAGTATCAACTATCTCATCTAATGGGATTTTACTCTCAATTCCGCTTAAAGCAAGTTCAACAGCTGTTACAGCATGGATTGCCAGAAAAACATTTCTTTTAACACAAGGAACTTCAACTAAACCGCATACTGGATCACATGTTAATCCTAGAATATTTTTTAGTGCAAGTGCTGCCGCATTAATAACTGCAGGAACATTTCCACCAAGCATTTGGGCTAATGCGGCAGCAGCCATTGCAGAAGCGACACCACATTCTGCCTGACACCCTGCTACAGCACCAGCAAGTTGGACTTTATTAGATATAATTAAACCGACCATGCCTGCTGTTAAAAGACCGCTTACCTGTTCAGATTCGGGAATCTTTCGGTCTTCAGATACAGCAACTATAACAGCCGGAACAATTCCGCAAGATCCTGCTGTAGGACAAGCGACGATTCTTCCCATTCTTAAATTTTCTTCAGCTGTTGCAAGAGCATATGCAGAAATCATTTCAAATATTTTTCCAAATAAAGCATGTCCTTTTTTATATCTTTCAAGAAGTTTTGCACAATCATCGCCACACCAGCCGCTAATAGATTTTTCTTTTGAAGTTAGACCGTTTTTTATGGCATCCTTCATTGCAATTAAATTTTCTAACGTTTTAAGTCTTACAACATCTACTTCTGTTTCGGCAAGAATAGCTTCTTCTTCTGCAGCTATTTCATATATTGTTTTTTGTTGAGAAATACATTTTTCTATCAAATTTGAAAAAGATAAAATTGCCATTATTTTAATTTCCTAATATTTGTTACAAAAAATACATCTTCTATACTTTGCACTTTTTTTACAACATCTTCACCAACAGGAATATCTAAAGCTAAATACATAGAAGCAATCCCGCCTTTAGAATCTCTGTCGCAGTGTAGTGATGCAATATTAACTTTTTGTTTTTGTATGATATCACTTACTGTGGATATCATTCCTGGTTTGTCTTTATACATTAAAAGTAAAGTATCATATGTTCCATTTAAGTTGACATTAAAACCATTTATACTATTTATTCTTATTTCACCAGCTCCAATTGAATCTCCTGAAATAGTCATTTTATCATCAAATATTATATCTACAGAATTAGGGTGCCTGGAGATATCTTCAATGTATTCATAAGTATAGTCAATTCCAATCACATGTTCAAAAATGTTTTTGATACTTGCATCATCTACTGAATATCCTAAAACACCAGCCAGTAGTCCTTTATCTGTCCCATGCCCAAAGCCGGTTGTTGCAAAAGAATTGTATAGAACAAATTTAACTTTTTTAAAGTCGGTTTTATATATATTTCGTGCCATAAGCCCTAACCTTACGGCTCCAGCGGTATGTGAGCTTGATGGTCCGACCATGATAGGCGAAATTACGGAAAAGAGGGATTTCTGTTCCATTGTTAATAATCATCCTCATCATCTTTTCCAGCGTTTATATAACCTTCCATTATGCTATATAAAGAGCTTTGCCAATCACTATTTTTTTCTAAAAAGAAGTCTGCTCCCCTGGCTTTACACTGCTGTTCAATTTCTCTGCGCGGAGAAGCTGTAATAACTCCGATTACAGTTTTCGTTCCGGAAGCAGCCGCAAGCTTTTTTAGTTCAGTGAGCAATATAAAGCCTTCACGCTCTGTAGGAATAAATAAATCCATTACTACATATTCATATTTTCGTACTTTAAATTTATTTACAGCGTCATATATTTCTTGAGAACAGTCAATATCATATTCAAATTGTGACAGTAAAACTTTTAATTGATAAGTTATGACTCCTAAATCATCAACAATTAATATAGCAGGCCCTTTCGTCTCATCTTCCTCTATAGGTGATACTCCTAGTGCTCTGCTGGCGATAGGTTTTTTTGCATTATTATTCAAATCTTTAAGAGTATCTACAATATTGATAAGTTGTTTTTTTAAATCAATTAATTCTACATTTTGAGGGGGTTTTGAATTAGTAATATTATAAAATAACTCAATAAATTCATTATCTAAATCAATACTGGGCATACTCACTCCTATTACATTAATATATAAAATTATATCATATTGTAATTAAAAAAGTAACTCCTACGCTTGAAGGAAGTAAAAATTAGTAAGTGCTGCTATAAATAATTTAAAGTTGTATAATAGTTTACATGTTGTTAACATGTCTTAGTATTTTTATAAGAATTGTATCGAATTCAAGTCTTAATGTTTTTCAAAAGTTATTGTCCTTAAAAGGTCAAAAATCTTCAGCAATAAATTTTTATACATACTTAGGGCTAACTATTTTGGGTTTAGTTTTTTGGCAACAGTTTAATTTTGTTATATTAAAATTAACATTGATAATGGGATTTCTTGGATGTTCGGGGAATTACTTTATTATTAGAGCTCTTTCTATAGGTGAACTTTCAGCTTTAGCCCCAATTAATTCATACAAACCTGTTATTGCACTGCTTTTTGGTGTGATTTTTCTACATGAAATCCCTGGTGCAAATGCTATTGGTGGAATGATATTAATTATTATTGGTACATATTTTGTTTTGGAAACAAATTGGAAATTTAATAAAGCAGCTATCTTATACAGAGTACTTGCGCTTATATTTTCAGCTTTAGAAGCGATTGTGATAAAAAAAATTATTCTTATAACAAATGTAACAGAAGCCTTTGTATTATGGGCATTAGCAGGGTTACTTTTTTCTTCCTTCTTTGTATTAATTTCAGGTCACAAACCGATCATCAAATCTTATACATATCAATTCTTATTAATTCTATCTGTAGGTATAATGCAATATTCTACCAATTTTGTATTTTCGCAGATGAATGTTTCGTATGCACTGGCATTATTTCAATTATCGACTATTTTAAGCGTATTTCTAGGGGTAAATATATTTAAAGAAAAAAGCCTGAAAAGGAAACTTTTTGGTTCCATAGTGATGGTCATTGGTGCAGTTCTTATAATTTTAGCACTCTAACAAACGGATTATCCTCTAGTGTTCGTATTTTCAAAGATAGCTCTGCTCTGGCTGAGTGCAAGCATTTTTAAAGAACAGCCGCCGTCTGAACGATTGATTACACCAATAGAAGATAGTCTTGCGACTACAAATTCGTTTAATTCATCAGGTGAAATGAATAAAGGACATTCATCATTGCATACTCTGTTTTCTGCAAAAGGACATGTTTTTACTACCATATAATTACTCCTCCCCTAATTCTTTTAAAGCTTGATTTAATTCTTCTTCATTTGGCGCTTTTCCATGCCATGCGGCTTTGTTTTCCATAAAAGAACAGCCTTTCCCCTTAATAGTATGGGCTATTATTGCACAGGGTTTTGAAGCTTTTTT
>CALUVK010000077.1 GCA_944324205.1 Candidatus Gastranaerophilales bacterium
TTATATGCTCTTCCGTCGTCTTTTGTAAACAGGTTTTCCCAGTGGCTTAATGCTGTTCCGTCTTGTGAATAAGATGGATTTGTCATCATTAGATGGTGAGTGTTTGTATCGTATCTTAAGGGAAATAAATCTTCCATCTGCATAAAGCTAGGGAGTTTATCGCTCGGATATTCGTACGCAAAGAGAGAGGAATTTATCCTGTTGAGTCTTTCTTCGTAGCTTCTTCCGCCTTCGTCGTTATCGTTTGAGACTTCAACACCGGGAGCATAGTCTTTATCGTATTTGAGTTTTTCAGACCAGCAACGGACTTTATCAAAGTTATCCGGCGGAACAAAAGCGGTACCTGTTGTAAGTCCGAGGTTTCTATAGCGTTCAAAATCGCCTGTACTTTTTTCTCCGGCAAAGCTTATTGAGGTACATCCGGAGCGGGAGCGGATTTCGTATAGAATATACTGCATCTGGTTGTATTCCGGAAGTGCGCCTACTCCTGTATAGTTTTCCATATCATAGCCGCCAATGTGTTTAGCTGAATCAATAAATACGGCTTCAAAACCTGTTTTTATGAGCTTAACATGCTCATTTATAAATAATTCCTGATGCTCGGGGTTTTTCCAATCGAATGTTATATCATCTTCGTCAGCTCTTGCAATTTTTATCTGGTCGGCAGAAATTACGGTTCTAAATCCTGTTTTAAGCCCGTGCAGATGGGCTAAGTCATTAAACGCGCGAAACTGCTCTTCGCCTGAAAGATTTATATCATAGTCAATAATATTACCGCTATAGCCTGCGTTAAGCTTAATTCCATATATAGAATTTTCTTCAAACGGGCCTTTATTAAAGCCGTCGCCGTAGATATTAGGAAAAATTTGCGACAAAATAACGCAATTCGCCCAGCTTTTTGCAGAAGGCGGGATTGCAGGAAGAATTTTTATTGAACTTAATATTCCGTTTTTAGTTTGGTCTCCTTTCATTTCTGCTATTGCACGGTTATTTATTTCAATATAATTAGCGCTTCTCCCCCACTTGTCGCCATATTTGGGAGTTTCTATGTTATCCGGAAATATGGGATAAAACTCTAAAGACTCATTAATTGTAACAAGAGATTCAACAGCCTCTTTAACAGTCCGATTTAATAGTTCAGAGGGGAGAATGTTACCAATCCATTTTTTAAAGCCCGACGTATATAAGTGTTCAATACTCCAACGGTCGGGCTCTAAATTTATATTTTCACCTAAGGCTTTTAATAATTCATTAACTGCATTTGACATATTATAAGCTTAAATGCTAAACAAAAAATTAAATCGCCATAAACGGCTAAACTAATCCGGTATCATTTCATTCAGGTATTTGAGGGCGTTCAAAGTTCGTGGAAAACCAATATAAGGCAGACACTGGTTAATTGCTGCAATCATTGATTCTTTGTTATTTCCCGTATTTAAATTCCCTTGAATATGTCCTTTAATCTGGCTTTCTGTATCTCCGATTGATACGAGCATACATAATGTTAAAAGTTCTCTTGTCTTCAAATCCAGCCCTTTTCTTGTATAAAAATCACCGAAACAGTATTTAGCAAGAAATTGCGGAATATGCTGTTCACTTTCAGGGTAAAGCGAGGGCATTGTTTTTATCTTTTCACCAAAAATTTCTATCTGTGTATTCAAACCTTCTTCGCCTCGAGTTTCTGCTGTTACTGTACCGGTTGATTCAATAGGTTCTTTGATAACTTCTTTCATAGCTTTTTCAGATTCAAGAGCTTTTACTGTTCCGACATAAGGTGCGCATTGATAAATTGCTTCTCTTATTTCAACAGGCTTTGCGCCGGCTTTCAGCGCTTTTTCAATATGCTCTCCTATATATTCACTCTGGCCGTTTGAGGTTAAAACCACTATTGTAATAAGTTCTCTCATTTTTTTGTCCAATTTTCCTACGGTCGGGATATCATTATTAATAAAGTTTTCAGTAATTTGATATAATTCACTCATATTCGTATCCTCCTTTGTGCCTGCTGCAAATGATGTTGGAGCAAGTATGGCAATTATTCCTAATATTAAGAGTTTTTTCAACATTATTTTTTATCTCCATAATATTCTTCATCAGAAACGGGTTCTAACCAGACTGGTTTGTTGTTTGGCAAATTAGGTTCAATAGAGATATGCGCAAACATACCGTTTGGGCCGGCTCCGTGCCAGTGCTCAACATCTGGTGCAATTTTAATGACGTCCCCTTTTTTTAGTATCTGGATTTCTTTTCCTCTTTCTTGATATCTCCCTTCTCCTGCTGTTACAAGAAGAATCTGGCCCCCGGAATGTTTATGCCAGTTAGTTCTGGATTTTGGTTCAAATGTAACATTCCCGATTGATGAATTATATACTTCATCATATTCACAAAGCCTTTTCAGATAGGTCTGTCCGGTAAAATATGCTCCATAAGGGTTCTTTTCACCCTGAGCAAATGGTTGTTCCAAAACTTCTGCCATCGCTAAATTGCCTCCTATAAATGTAATTAATAATATTGATAAAATTCTTTTCATATTTCTCCTTTCTTTGGATTTTATTTTATCACCTTAGAGTAACTATTAGTCAAGTGATGTTCTTTTATTTCTGGACAGGTTTTTTTGTTTGTTATAGAATCTTCTTGCCGGCTATTTTTATTAAAGGGAGATAAATTTTTATGAAACTTCATAACTCTTACACAAATCAAGTTGAAGAATTTAAGCCGATTGAAGAAGGCAAAGTAAAAATGTACGTTTGCGGGCCTACGGTATATGACAATGCGCATCTGGGGCATGCAAGATGCTATATTACCTGGGATGTTTTATATAGATACCTCAAATTCAAGGGTTATGATGTTACTTATTGCAGAAATGTTACGGATGTTGATGATAAAATACTGAAAAAAGCTGAAACAGAGGGTAAAACGCCGGAAGAAGTTTCAACATTCTGGTACAAAAAATTCAGCGAAAGCATGAAAGCCTTAAATAATCTGAAACCTGACATCGAGCCGTTTGCGACAAAAACTCTCGGTGAAATGATAGCTATGGTTAAGGATTTGATTAATAAAGGCTTTGCTTATGAAGCGGGGGGTGATGTTTATTTTAGGGTCAAAAAATTCTCCGCCTACGGTTATCTCTCAAAACAGCCGATTGATAAGCTGGAGAGCGGAGCGAGAATTGAGATAGGCGAGCAAAAGGAAGACCCGCTTGATTTTGCTCTGTGGAAAAAAGATGAAAAATTCGGATATAATTCACCCTGGGGTGTAGGCCGCCCCGGGTGGCATATTGAATGTTCCGCTATGAGCAGAAAATATTTGGGAAAAACTATTGATATTCACGCAGGCGGTGCGGATTTAATTTTCCCGCATCACGAAAATGAAATTGCGCAGTCTGAATGTGCTAACGGATGCAAGTTCGTTAATTATTGGCTTCACAACGGGTTTGTAACAATTAACAAAGAAAAAATGTCCAAATCTTTAGGAAATTTTCTTACAATCGATGATTTATTAAAGAATTATGACGCTAATACTATCAGGTTTTTTATTTTAACAAACCATTACCGTATGCCGGTTGAGTTTTCGGATGAAGCTCTGCAGGCTGCATCAAACGGAGTTAAGAGAATGCTGAATGCGAAGAGAACTCCGGTTGATGAAAATATTGATATAACCCAATATGATGAATACAAAGAATTTGTTGAGGCAATGGATGATGATTTAAATACATCAAAAGCACTTGCCGTTCTTTTTGATTTAACGGGAAAAGCCAACAAAGATGTTCCTTATGCTTTTACTCTTCTTTATAAATTGGCGGAAACTCTGGGATTTACATTTGATAAAGCACGGTTTTCTGATGATGAACTTAAGGCTAAACTTGCTGAAATAAGCAGCGAACTTGGCGAGCAGTTTAATTCTATGGAAGAGATTATAGAGAAAAGAAAAACCGCAAGAGCGGAAAAGAATTGGGAAATAGCGGATAGAATACGTATTGCGCTCGATAAAGCCGGAATTGTATTAAAAGATTCTAAGGAAGGTACGGTTTGGGAATTAAAATAAAACAATTTTTAGGAATTCTTTTATTGCTTCTGGCTTTTGCCGGAAGTCCCGCTGTTTTTGCAGATTATAATATTATAAGAGTCGGGCTTACGGATAACAAATTCCAAAATGTTCTAAAGCAGGAGGTTACCGTATTTGGAACTGCCGACTGCGATATTTGTGATAAAGAAACAAAGAAAGTTATATACAGAGTACCTGCTGATACTGAAATAACCGTAAAAAACGGAGTTACGGGGCTTGATGTTGTAATAAACGGCAAAGGCGGAACTTTAAGAGACTTTGTTATAGTATGTCCCCAAGGAGTTCTGGGGGTAAAAGATTTAAAGAGAAAAGGTGAACAGGCGCTTTACCACGGGGCTTTTGAGCTCGTGCAAAAGCCGGACAGAAAAGGGTTTTATCTTGTTAATCTGGTTGAAATACAGGATTATTTAAAGGGTGTAGTGCCTAATGAAATGCCGGTAAGATTTGGTTTGGAAGCCCTAAAAGCGCAAGCGGTTGCTGCAAGGAATTATGTTTTGGGCCCGAGAACGCAGGCTTATAATGAATTTAATGTTGTAGACAGTGTTGCAAGCCAGGTTTATTACGGCGTAAATACCGAGGATGATTTATCAACAAGAGCAGTTATGGAAACGGACGGTATTGTTGCTCTCTATGATAATGAGCCTATTCTTACACTGTATAGCTCAACAGCCGGAGGATATACTGAAAGTTATGCTTATGCTTTTTCCGATCCTCATACAAAAATGTTTCCTTCAATCAGCAAACCTTATCTTGTAGCTGTACCTGATAAAGAGGAGTTTGGGACATTAGAGGATGAAGATAAGGCAAGAGAATTCTACGGGAGCAAAGTTCCTTCTTATGATATAGACTCTCCATACTACAGATGGAAAAAAGTCTGGGCTGTAGGAGAGCTTGAAAATGTCTTAAAATCGACTCTTGTAGCCCAATCTAAAACCGGTTTTGTTCATCCTGCGTTTAATCAGGGGGATGAACTCGGGAAGATAAAAGATATAAAAGTTATGAAGCGCGGAGCTTCCGGTAAGGCTGTAGAAATAGAATTAATGACTACAAAAGGCTGTTACCGGATTGCAAAAGAGCTTGTTATAAGACGTGTTTTTCAAAAAGACGGAATATCGCTTCCCAGTGCAAATGTGTTTTTTGAAAAGACTCTGGATAATTACGGAAACGTAACAGATATTACGGCTTTTGGCGGAGGTTTCGGTCACGGTGTAGGAATGAGCCAGTACGGGGCAGGTTATATGGCGCAAAAGCTTGACCAGCCTTATTACAATATCTTAAGGCATTATTATACCGGCGTAAATCTCGGAACTCTTCCTGTTACGATATGCGGTGAGAAGGTTAAGCAGACCTTCTGGGCACCGGTAGGAAGAGCCCAAATAGTTGTTACAAATTCAAATACGGCAAAAATAACAGTTGTAATTAACGGAAAAACAATGGAGTTTCCTGTTACAAAAACATTATTTCAGAAAGATTACAGAATAGATATTTCGCGTTATATAGAGGATGGTGAAAATACTATTGAATTTTACCCGCCGACTTTAGGGCGCTCGGTTACTTTATACGTGGAATTGGTAGAAAAGTATGGAACAGAAAACAATTAAAGATGAAACGCCGAGTGTGTTAAAAGCGGCCTGGCTTATTGCACTTGTAACTATTGCAAGCAAGTTTATGGGATTTGTAAGAGATATGGTTGTTGCAAATTTTTACGGCGCAACTTTAGTATCTGATGCTTATTTCTATGCTCTTCAAATACCATCACTTGCTATTATTATTTTAGGCGGAGTCGGCGGGCCTTTTCACAGCGCAGTGGTAGCGGTTTTTTCAAAACTTATTCCGGATTTTGACTCAAAACCTGATGAAGTTGTTAACAGGCTGTATAACACTTTTCTGACGGTTTCGTTTTTATTTTTTGCTCTATGTTCAGTCCTTGGTTTCTTTTTTGCGGATAAGATTATGGGGCTTATTATCTCTGCAGGTTCTCCGGAACTTGTAGCTCTTGCAACTGCGCATTTTAAAATAATGTCGCCTATTATTCTTATAGGCGGAATAATAGGAATTTATTACGGGCTCTTGATTTGTCATAAGCAGTATATTCTGCCCAATCTTTCGCCGATGATACTTAGTATTGTTGTAGTGATTGTAATCTCGCTTGTTCATAATGATAAAACCGGAATTATTCTTGCGGGAGCTACGACTCTGGGGGCTGTATGCCAGCTTATTGTTCAATTCCCGAAAATCAGGCAGATAGGTTACAGAATTAAACCTAATCTGGATGTTTTTAATAATCCGCAGTTTAAGAATATTTGCGAACTCTTATTCCCTGCGATACTAAGCTCTACAATAGGACAAATCAGTATTTATATTGATATGTTTTTTGCCTCAACTCTTAAAGAAGGCGCCTGGACTTCGGTTGTGTTTGCAAACAGAATTTTTCAGTTTCCGGTAGGAATTTTAGTAACTGCTTTTCTGGTTCCGCTTTTTCCGATATTTTCAAGGCTTGCTGGAGAAGGCAATAAAGAAGCTATTAAAACATATTTCAATAAAGGGGTCGGAGTTCTGTTTTTTGCAGGCATGCCGATGATAATTCTTATTCTTTTGCTTGCAAAAGACGGAATTTCGCTTGTATTCGAACGCGGGGCGTTTAATCAAAATGCAGTTGTTATGGTGTCGGAAGCTCTTTGTTACCTCTCATTTTCAATACTTCCGTATGTGTTTAGAGATTCAATTACAAGAGTGTATTATGCCTTCAATGACTCTAAAACCCCTTTTATAATTGCGATGTCATCAATTGCCTTAAAGGCAGTTCTAAACTGGCTTCTGATTTTAAAAATGGATATGGGAATTGCGGGGATTACACTTTCTACTTCTTTTGTAACCCTGTTTAATGCGGTATTTTTAGGTTTGTTTATTTATAAAAAAATAAGATTGGATTATAAAACTTTATTCAAAAATTTCTTCAAAATGCTTTTTGCAGGTGCTTTAACCTTTGTCATCTGCTGGTTTACCGGGGTTGAGTTTGACAAAATTCAGCTTCCGAAATATATATTTGAAATTGTGAAAATAGCTGTTATAATGACGTTATGTGCAGGGGTTTATACCGGCTTGAATTTGATATTTAAAATG
>CALUVK010000078.1 GCA_944324205.1 Candidatus Gastranaerophilales bacterium
AATTTTTCAAAAGTTTCTTCTGAAATTTCTTCATCCTTATATTGCCTTATGCTTCTTCTAGATTTTATAAGGCTAAGAATATCAAAATAATTAACCGGTACTGAATCTTCTGGATTTTTATTATTAAAAGAAAGTGCGCCCGTAGGGCATATTGCCATACAGTGTTGACAAGCTATACAATTTTCTTCTTTTTTCATATATGGAAAATTATCTTTATCAAATTCTATACATGAAGTCAGGCAATCACTTATACACAAACCGCACCTTACACACTTTTCCTTATCAATATTAATTGTTTTCATAAAAACTCCTTCTTGATTTTGTAGAATATTAGATGTTTAATGACCTTATGTTAATATCAATTTTAGAAAAAATCAATGGGCTATATGAAGGCATCTTTGCTCCTGTTGATGAACTAGTTGAAAAATTACCTCTTGCAGAATGGATAACTGATGCTATTTGCGACAGTATTCATTTGCTACCATTTTTATTTATTATATTTCTATTAATAGAGATTATTGAATATTATTATGCAGATAAAATCAATGAACTTTTGAAAAAAACCGGAAAATACGGCGTAGCAGTGGGAGCACTCGCCGCAATTTTTCCGCAATGCGGGTTTTCTGTAATAGCTAGCAGTCTTTATTCTAAAAGAATCATTTCCCGAGGCTGTTTGCTTGCTGTTTACCTTGCTACATCTGATGAAACAATTCCAATACTTCTTGCAACACCTGCTAAAGCTTATTTAATTATACCTATTGTAGGTATTAAATTATTTATTGGTATTTTGATGGGATATTTCATAGACCTTATTTTTCCGATAAAACTTATTCCCGATACAGGTCAAGACATCAATATTAATACTACCGAAGAAGGTTGCTGCAAACATAATATTGAACACGGACACAAAAGGGAAATTATAATTCATCCGCTTATGCATACTTTGAACGTATTTGTTTTTATACTTATAATTACCTTGATTTTAAATTACTGTCTTACTAATATTGCTATAACAGATTTTATTTCCGGAGGAAAAATTATTCAGCCGTTTTTAGCTGCATTAATCGGACTTATCCCTAATTGTGCTATTTCCATTGGACTTACGTTAATGCTTATAAAAGGTACAATAACCTTTGGAGCTTTAATGGCAGGACTTTTATCAAATGCGGGACTGGGACTTTTAGTTTTGCTAAAAAATAACGATTTCAAAGATAGCTTAAAAATAGTCTTTATATTATTTTTAATAAGTACTGTTTCCGGAATTGCAATTAACTTTTTGCTGTAACGCAAATTATTTTTTTATGAGCTTTATAATAATATGAAAGTTTCTACACAAACATATACAACCCCGAATTTTCAGGGGTATTCAAGGCAAATACAAAAACAAATAGACCGTGTTTTAATAGAACCCGATAACAAAAACCTTCGTATACAGCTCGCAAAAAGCATAAAAAACGGGATTCATACAATATTAACTCCTGAAAAATTTATAGGAGAAGGTTCACATAATAAAGTTTATAAAATTACACGGAAATATGCAGCCAGAATTCCTCGCAAAACTGAAATAGATGCATCATTATTACCTGAACAAGTCAGTCTTGGTAAAAAAATTTTTTCTGGTTTATGTAACTATTTTGGAGAAGCAATTGTAGAACTTGATAAATTTCAAATATTAACAAACATTGGACAGCATAGACCGGCTGGTGTACCAGAGCATTTATCAAAAATTTTTTCAAAGAATAAAATAAATAAATATTATCTTAACAAATACTTACCTAAATTTGCACATATTCCTCAATCAGCTTATGACATCCTGGCAAAAGACATTAACAAATTAAATGAAATTATACTTGGTCCTAGACATTTCTGCCAGTTTGATTCAATTAATCCTAACAATATTGTTGCTCATAGAGGGAATTTGTATTTAGTCGATGAGATTGATACACTTTGTGACAGGTCATATTCAAATACAACAGCAAAATTATTAGAAGTATTTATAAATCGTGCCACAAAAGATATGGATGCTCCTGATGCCGGTATAAAACTCCCGCTTGTAAGAAAAATCTTTCGAAAAGTTATTTTAGCATCTTCCAGAGCAAACCTTCTGCATGCAAATTCCAGATGGGATTTTATGAATTGGGAAAAAGCTCTAAAAAAATGTCATATAGACAATAATGCCTCAGATGTTATAGCAAAACTTGAAGAAATTGATTCAAAATTTCCACACCCTGATTTAAAAGATAAAAAACTCAAGGCGTATTTAGATAACCTATTTATAGCAAATCCTTTATTTAGATGATGTAATATTCATTAATAAATAATATTATGTTATAAGAAGGGGGAGTGTGTAATGCTCAATCATGCTATAATAGAACCGCCGCAGACGGAAATGTCTAGTTCAATTACTAAAAATTGGACGGAACAAGCTATAGAATGTTATAAGCTTAATGGCAACTGCAAAGAATGTTCAATAAAAAAGGCTCATTATTCTTTTGATTGTCAGATGCCAAAAGTTGTAGAAATTCTAAAGCTTATAAATGGCGAACCTGATATGGATTAAAACTTATTACCGATTTTTTCTAAGAAAACAACAGAATCAAATTCTTTACGTATTTTGTTTGTCTCAGTATGTTCTGCTTCATATCCTAAAGTTATTATTGTCGAAATTATCTGTTTTTCATTAAGACCTAACTTTTCCTTAACTTTAGCAGAAAGTTCCGGCAAAACCCCTGTGATTTCATTCCCTAATGCACCGATTATGCAGGATTTAATATTTAAAGATTCTGCTTCCAGCATCATATAAGATATTGGATAGATTATCTGTTCCAAAGTTCTTATCAAAAGGCCATTTTCGCCTTGAAGAGCCGGATTGAGAGCCGGTTTTGAAATGTGTGTAATCTTTGCTTCTTCCCAGGCGCTTTTATCAGCAACACAAACAATCAAAGCATCTGCATTCTTAACATGAGCCTGTCCACACGAAAGTTCAGAAAGCAACTCCTTGTTTTCTTGTGATTTTACTAAAATAAATTTCCATGACTGCACATTCATCCACGAAGGAGCAAGTCTGCCGGCTTCAAGAACTTTTTTTAAATCCTCATCAGGAATATGTTTGTCTGAATATTTTCTTACACTCTTTCTTGATTTAATTAAGTCTAACATGCACGGCTCCTTTCTTTTCTCTATTTTTTTTACCCCTTTACCCTTTTTACCCCTACCCTTCTGCAAGGACAACGGTAAAATCACTACCAACAGAGAAAGTTTCTGTCGGATCATATATAAACTGCATACTATCCAGCTCCGGCATTTTCTTTTGAAGCCAATTAAAGAAATCAACTGATACCGCGTTTTTATTTGCTACAAAACGCGTATGTGAAAGATGCGTAATCTTTAGCATATTAACTTCAAACCCTAATTCATTGAGTTTCTCTTTCATTGCCATAGCTTCTTCTTCTTTTTTAGGCGAATACATTATACCGCCTTTAAATTTAGTTCCATCTAAAGTCGGTTTATCACGGTATATCATTCTATTTATGACTTCCTGCGTTTTTTTAGGATCTAAAATCCAGTAGCTTATATATCCTCTTTGATTTGGAGCACCCGGAAGAGTTGCAATTTCTATTTTATTTTCATCAACACTTCTGGCAAAGGCAGCATACTGAGAAAGCTCATAAAAACTCATATCTGTTTTTACATAACTGTTACAGATATTTAATACTTCTGGAATCTTCGTAATTACCTGAGGCGAATGAAGTTTTTCAAACAAACTCCTCATGAACCATTGCTGTCTCTGAGTTCTTCCTATATCACCAAGCCCGTCTTTTCTGTATCTCAAATACCCTACAGCCTGTTTGCCATTTAAAATAGTATTTCCTTTTTGCAAGTCAATGTGAAGTTTTCCGGCATAATCGTGATATCGCATAGGTTTTTCCACATAAATCGGAATCCCCCCTAAAGCATCAACAATTTTTTCAACAGCTTCGTCATGAACAATAATATATCTGTCAATTTTAATACCAAAAGTTTCTTTTAGCGTCTTTTTAACTAAATCAATCCCCCCTAAAGCATGTGCGGAATTAATTTTTTGTATTCCATGGTTATCCGGAAGATAAACTTTACTGTCTCTCGGAATTGATATTGCATTTATAGATTTTGTTTTAGGATCAATATTAACTATTACAATAGTATCCGAACGTGTACCTTCCCAAATATTTGTTCCTGTACCATTAGAATCCACACCAAGAAGCAAAATATTTTGTCTTTTGGGTGAAAATGGAACCTCAAAATTATTTCTGTCTTTTTTAGAGAAAAATTCATCTGCTTGTTCTGAATCTAAACCTTTTAAGAAAAAATTATTTTCAACAACCGTTACACAAACTATTACTGCGCATAAAACTGCTAAAACAATTGTAAATAGCAGTTTTGCAAAATTAGAAGTACCTTCTCTTTCCTCGCGGATGTTTTTTAAAAATTCCCTGTATTCTTCTTTTTGATTATTATCATTCGCTATTTTCATCTATTTATACTCTCTATAAAAAATTATATTTTAAGCATATACTAAAATCAATTATTGAATTTGCGAAAAAATTAACATTTTTCTCGCAAATTTCCGGGAACAATTTCACCTCCGGCCGGGTGTGGGATAGCACCCGGTCAGAGGTTCACACACCCTGTTGCAAATGTAACATTTTTCAAGTAAAAATGAGTTATGAAAAAGAAAATTCTTTTTATAAATTTTGGCGGCCTTGGTGATGAAATTTTATTTCTCCCATCAATTATTTCTGTCAAAAAAGAATTTCCTGACTCTGAAATCACACTGGTGCTTGAGGCAAGAAGCAGGGGAATTACAAGTCTTACAAATATTATAGATGAAACTCTGTTTGCAAATATTAAGGGAAAAAGAAAATACTTAGAGCTTTTAAAACTACTCTTTAAAATTTGGACCAAGCAGTTTGATATTGTAGTTTCATCAGGTTCAAATAAATTTATTTCAATATTTTTATTTTTGACTTTTATAAAAAAACGTTATGGATATGATACCGGTAAATTGAGTAAAATTTTACTCACAAAATCTGTAAAGTTAAACAAAAATCAATATGCGGTGAATATGTACCATGACCTTGTACGCCCGCTGACAAATATTATAACAGAACTGCCGCAAATTAATATTGAAAAAAAGCAGACTGAACCAAATACAATTTTAATTCATCCAGGAGTAAGTTTGCTAAGCATAAGAAAAAATATGATAAAAACAATTTCTGCCAATATCTGGGCAGAAGTAATTGAAAAACTTGCAAACTGCGGGAAAAAGGTTATACTAGCTGGCGGACCGGACGATAAAGAAACAATTGAAACAATATTGAAAACTGTTCCGGAAGAAAAGTTTGTAAATATGTATGGTAAAACTAAAAATCTCCGCGAACTAGCAGAATTAATAGCCCGATCAGAAGTTTTCATCTGTTCTGATTCTGCACCTCTACATATTGCAACCGCTCTTGGTGTAAGAACTTTTGCAATTTTTGGTTCTACAGATGATAAGAAATTAATCCCGCCAAATGGCAAAATTACCCCGATAAAAGCTGAAGGATGTACTTGTTCGCTACGTCCTTGTTTATGGGAAAAACGACAAACTACATGTGAAACTTTAGAATGTCTTAAAATATCTTCGGAATATATAGTTCATTCCGTACTTAAATGAAAGATATTTTAATAAGAGAAACATACATTCTTCTATTTTCTCCTATTCGGCAATTTAAATTTTAATTCTCAATTTTATAATGTCATCAGAAGGATCCTGCATGACAAAATCTACGTATAAAAAAAGAGAAATAATTACACTTGTCGAATTAGCTCAGAGGGGAGATATAAAAGCTCTTGAAGAACTTATTAAACGCGTTCAAAAAAATATTTTTACAATGTTTAGCTATCTTACTGACAAAAGGCAGGATATTGCAGACTTAACTCAAGAAACATTACTAAAAATGGCAAGAAGTATTAATAATTTGAAAGAAGCAAAAAATTTTAAATCATGGCTCAATCAAATTGTAACAAATATTTTTTATGACTATCTAAAAAAACATGCAGGAGAAAAAGAAGTTGAACTAAATAGTGATAAACTGCTTGAAATAAAAGACAAAATAGGTTGTGAACCCGGTGAACGCTGCCTTTTTTCAGAAATGGAAAAATTAATCCGCGCAGCAATGCTTAGCCTTCCTGAACAACTTAGAATTGTAATGGTTCTTAGAGAATATGAAGGTTTGAGTTACGAAGATATTTCAAAAATAACAAATACTACATTAGGAACTGTTAAATCAAGGATTTCACGGGCAAGGTTAAAGCTTCAAGAAGAGTTAAAAGAATTTATATAAAATAGAAAGGAACTTTTATTATGGAAATAACGTGTGCACAGATGGACGTTTTAATCTCTTTTTATTTAGAAGGAGATTTAAGCAGAGCATTAAAACTTAAAGTTGAAGAACATTTAAAAGAATGTCCGACTTGCAGAACAAAATTTGATATCATAAAATCAATGCTTAATGATTTAAAAATTTCTGTAGATAATAAAGAAGAAAAAGTGCTTTCTGCATCGTCAAACAGTCAATATAGAATATTTCAAAATAATTTATCTGCATACGTTGATAATGAACTCCCTGCAGAAGAAACTATCAAAATAAAAAAATTTACTATAAACAACAAAAAAGCAAGAAAAGAACTTGAAAACACTTATAACATAAGAAAATTAATGAATGATTCATTTAATAAAACGCGAACAGATGCAAAATATGACTTTTCTAAGAACATTTTAAAACAACTTAATCTTAACGAAGAAGAAAATTTTTCATTTCATCCGATTTTAAAAATAGCTATTGCATTTGTAATGACTGTACTAATATTGTCTGCAATAATAGTATTTTCTTTGACCCTGTAATTTTATTAAATTTTTTTGTCAAATTAATCGACACAAAACACCTTTTATTAATTTTTCTTTTTCATTTATTAACACATCCGCTTTTGTCCTATTTGGAAACGCAAACTTCTGATGTGAAGTTCTGATTTGAAATAAACTTAATAAACTCCTTTGTCGTTTAAAAAATTTGAATATTTTCGGTCAATTTCTTCTATATGGTTTGCTATCCAGCTTTTTAGAAATATTGCCATATCGAAATAGAG
>CALUVK010000079.1 GCA_944324205.1 Candidatus Gastranaerophilales bacterium
GTAAATGTTGACTGGCCTGAAATTCCCCTTCCAGCTTGCCGTCATTCAGGGGGGTAAATGTTGACTGGCCTGAAATTCCCCTTCCAGCTTGCCGTCATTCAGGGGGGGGTAAATGTTGACTGGCTTGAAATTCCCCTTCCAAGCTTGCTGTCATTCAGTGGGGGTAAATGTTGACTGGCTTGAAATTCCCCTTCCAGCTTGCTGTCATTCAGAAGGAGCGATAGCGACTGAAGAATCTCTTTAACATTTAGAGATCCTTCGGGCTCACTGAATGGTTATTTTCGCCCTCTGGATGACAGTACATTTGGACGCAATCCTTCTCAGTATCCCCGTCATTCAGGGGGGGGGTAAATGTTGACTGGCCTGAAATTCCCCTTCCAAACTTGCTGTCATTCAGAAGGAGCGACAGCGCCTGAAGAATCTCTTTAACATTTAGAGATCCTTCGGGCTCACTAAATGGTTATTTTCGCCCTCTGGATGACAGAACGTCTGGAAGTAGTACTTCCTAGTTTTCTCGTCATTCAGAGGCTCGGGAAGGGAAAATTTAAAACGTGAAAAGAATAATTTACCCCAAGAGCCGAAGAATCTCTGAGAGTAGTGACTGAGTGACTAGGTTAATAAGAAAAAAAGAGAGAGCCTTCGGGCGGGAGTAGCGAGAACCGCCTAAATTCTATTTACCCCCTCCGCCCTCTGGATGACGAAATATTGGAAGGTGGTGTTGGACAGCAAATTGGGAAGTATCATTTCCCTATTTTCTGCGCTTTCAGGATGACAGATTGTTAAGGTTGCTACTATTTATTTAACGGGGCTGCTGTCTTATCTAGAATTTTGAATATTCAACTATTTCGTATTGAAATTCTGTCCTCTTCTGTAAAGCGGGGAGAATTGTTCGCTTTGTTTTAATATCTGCCTCAAGAAATATTTAAGCCGGTAATTATATTTTCAAATTTCATACTTCTTGAAGCTTTTAAAAACAATGTCCTGTCTTTATTTATATTATCTTTTATCCAGTTTATACATTGTTCTATTGTGTCAAAATGTTTTGCTGTACAATTCGTAATTTCATTTGTAATATTTTTAGATAATTTTCCTACTGATAAAATTATTGCATCTTTAGAAAGTCCGGAATGCTTATTTATATACCGTCCAAGCTCTTTATGGTATTCGGCTTCTCTCTCTCCAAGCTCGCCCATATCACCTAAAACTAATACATAATCTTTATAAAGCGAAAAGATTGTATCAGCAAAAGCCCGCATTGATTCGGGATTAGCATTATAGCTGTCGTTAATTATTTTATACCCGCCCGCTTCTACAACTTCCCAGCGTTTTTCAATAGGAGAATACTTTTTTAAACCGTTTTGTATTTCTTCTATGTTCAAGCCGAGCTCCAATCCTGCATTAATCGCGCTTAGAGCATTTTCTATATTGTAATTTCCGCCTGCATTTAGTTCATAATTGTTTTTCTTGTATTCAAATTTTGAATAATTAGCAGTTTGTTCGATAATTTTTACATCTTTGATTGAATAAAAAATTTTTTTACCGGAGAATTCAACTGTTTTTCTTATTAATTCATCATCGTGTGCAATAAAAATATTTCCGCGCTGATATTTTACAATTTCACACTTAGCTTTTGCAATATTTTCTCTTGAGCCTAATCTTCCGATGTGTGCTGTTCCGACATTTGTAATAATACTAATATCCGGCTCCGAATATTTTGAAAGTAATTCAATTTCTCCTAATCCCCTCATACCCATCTCAAGTATCAGAACTTCTGTGTCATCCGGCATTCCAAAAATAGTCTGGCACAGGCCGATTTCGTTATTGTGATTAAGCGGGGTTTTAAATGTTTTAAATTTTTCGCTTAAAACTGATGAAACAAGTTCTTTTGTTGTAGTTTTGCCGGAACTTCCCGTTATTGCAATGACTTTTGGATTTAATTTGTTTCTTCTGCTGTTTGCAAGCTTTAAATATGCTTCCAGTGTATCATTAACCTGCAATGTGCCGTCTAAACCTGTGCAGAAAGAACCAACAGCACCTTTATTCATTGCATCTGTAATAAATTTTTCCCCGTCAAAAGTTGCGCCTTTAAGCGGAAGATAAAAATCTCCTTTTTGGATGGTTCTGGTATCTGTAGAGATATGAACCTCAAGATTCTCATCTGTCTCTTTTAAAACTTTTGCGCCTGTTGTTTCAATTAAATCCTTTATTTTCATATAAGTATTATATGATGAATTTTTTTGGGTTACAATGAGTTTATGAATATCAGGGATGAATTTGATACAATAGCAGCACCTGCTACTCCTATGGGAGCGGGGGGAGTCGGAATTATAAGGATTTCCGGAGATAAAGCATTCGGGATTATAGAGAAAATTTTTTCTAATCCGAAGTTTGAGCCGGGAAAATTTAAGCACGGATGGATTATGGACGGAGAAATTAAAATAGATGAAGTAGTTGTTCTGCCGTTCTTTTCTCCAAACAGCTATACTGGAGAAGATGTCGTAGAAATTCAGTGTCATGGCGGAGTAAATGTGGTTAAAAATATTCTTAACCTTGTATTGAAGCAAGGGGCAAGAATGGCTGAAAAAGGAGAATTTACAAAACGAGCTTTTCTTAATAAAAGGATGGATTTGTCTCAGGCGGAGTCTGTTGCGGATATTATCCATTCAAAGACATCTGAATTTGCAAAAGTGTCTATGAAAAATCTTTCAGGAGTCTTGAAAGAAAAAATAAATGATATAAGGAATGATATTTTCGAAGTTTTATCTAAAATAACTGCAGGAATTGATTTTCCTGAAGATGTTAAAGAACCTGAATATTCGTATTTAATTGATTGTTTTGAGAATATTTTAGATAAAATTGATAACGTTCTTGCTAGTGCAGAAACTTCAAACATATTTAGAGAAGGTGCGAAAGTTACTATTATCGGGAAACCAAATGTCGGGAAATCTTCACTTTTTAATGCACTTTTGAATTTGGATAGAGCAATTGTTACGGAAATTGCAGGAACCACGAGAGATGTTTTAAGGGAGACACTGGATTTAGGGATTCCTGTAACACTAATAGATACTGCAGGAATAAGAGAAAATGAAGATGTTTCAAAAGTCGAAAAAATCGGAATAGAATATTCTAAACAATCTTTGGAAGAAGCGGATTTGGTTTTATTTGTATATGATGCTTCTAAGGGTATGGATGATGAAGATAAAGAAGTTCTTCAACTATTACAAGATAAGAAATATATTCTTATTGCAAACAAGTCTGATATTGTTCAAAAACAAGAAGAAAATGCTTTTTATATCTCAGCAAAAACCGGCGACAGAGTAGAAGATTTACGCAGAATATTAAAGGCAAAAGTTTGTGGAATAGAACCTGAAACACTTGATTTTGTGACTAATACCCGTCAACAAGCTTGTCTAAAAAAAGCAAGAAACTCAATTGAGCAGGCTCTGCTTGCATCACAGCTATATGAACTTCAGGATCTAATTTCTATAGACGTGAAATCTGCAGTACTTGCGCTGGATGAACTTACCGGAGAACTTTTAACGGATAACGTACTGAATAATATTTTTGATAATTTTTGCATAGGAAAATAATATTTTATAACTAACTCGTGTTAAAATTAAACTATGGATATTTTTATTATAGAAATTATTGATGCTGATAATGTTCATATGGAACTTTTGAAAGAATTTCAAAAAAAAGAAATTAATAATAGCAAAAAATGGAATCAGCATTGTCTATCATATCTTATGGTAGATAGAATTTTACGCGACTTTTATAAGATAGAAAATAGAGAAGTTATATTTAATGGGAAAAAACCATTTTTGAAGAGTCGTGAAAAGTTTTTCAGTATAAGTCATAGTGAAGATTATATAGCGCTGGCATTTTCTAATTATGACTGCGGTATTGATATTGAAAAGATGAAGCTTAGAAATTTTGAAGAAATTTCAATTCGTATGGGATTCAAATGTAATACTCTGGAAGATTTTTATAATGAATGGACAAAATATGAAGCCGAGTATAAACTTGGAAAACCTGCGCAAAAATTTAAAAAATTTCGTTTTGAAGATTATATAATTACAGCTGCCAGTGTTAATATTCAAGAAAACTTTGAAATTTATATTCAAAATGAACAAATTTTTCCTAACTCAAATATGTGATTATACTAAAGTTTTTTACATTTTTGTCGATAACTAATATTGAAAGGAAGTTATATGGCAAGAATTATAGAATCCGGCGGAAGAAGAATTATAAAGATGTCAGTAGACGATATTATCTCTATTATTCAGGACTATCAAAGAATAGTTCCGCGTTTTTCTTCCGCCGAAGAGGCGAGGAATTATCTTAGTGATACAGTAATATATGTACCGGAAGATGTCTAGAAGAAATCTGATGTTGATAAATCAGCAAGTGAATTTTTAGCCTCTTCAAAAGAAGGATCTTGTTCCAGAATCTCTTTATAAAGATCTTTTGCCTTGTCTCTGTTGTTATTTTCGTATAAGAGGGCTAAATTATATTTAGCCTGCAAAAGCTCTGGGTCATATACGATAGCCTTTTTAAACGCTTCTTCTGCATTTTTAAAATCATGTTGCGCTGCGTACATAAGCCCGACTCGATATAAACCTTGGGGATTTTTTTCGTCAAATTTTAATAAATCAGTAAGAGCTTTCTTTTCTTCAAAAAAGTTGCCAAGTTGATGATGTGCTTCGGAGAGCAGCAATAGGTATTTAGGACTATAGTTATTTTGTTTATCATATTCAATTGCTTGATTAATTGATTCGACACAGCCTGTAAAATTCTTTTGTTTATAATAATTACGAGCTACATTATAATAAATCTCAGAATTTAGTGTATTATACTGAGCTGCATTTTTTAAATATTCAAAAGATTCATCGAATTTATTCTGCTCCGACATATCAATTGCCCAATGAATATATAATTCACACAAAAGAAGGTTAACAGTTTTTGCTTCTTTGGGTGTTGCTTTATCTAAAAGAAGCATATATTTATCAATTGCTTTTTTATATTCTTTTGTCTGTATATATGCATCTGCTAACTCAAGAGTAACATCAAATCCGTTTTGCGACATCATTGCTAAATCCTCTAATATAGCAATGCCTTCTCCTAAACGATTCAATTTGATATTATATGTAGCAATATCATTTCTAACCTTAAATTTATCAGAACCTTGAATGTCTAAAAGCTTTTCAGAATATTCTATGGCTTTATCATAATCTTCTGATTCTACGTACAAACTTACTAAAGTTTCATAAATCCACAAAAGCGTTTTTGCTTCTGTTACAAATGAAAGCATATAAAGAAGTGTTTCAATAGCTACCGGATAATTCTTAATTTTTATATATAACTCGGTAAGTTTTCTGTTTGTATTAACATCATTCGGGTAGATACCAAGCCTTGTTTTATAAGCTTCAAAAGCTGCAGGATAATCATGAACTTCTTCATTTAATTCAGCAAGTATTGATTGAACATCTGCAACATCTTCATCTAATTCCATTAAATCTGAAAGTATTTCGTATGCCCCTATTGCTGAAAAGGGCTGGTCTGTTTGTCTATATAATTCAGCGAGAGTTCTTACTACTGTTTTATCATTCTTTTTAGATTCAAAAATGTATTCATATTCTTTAACAGCTTTTGTAAACAATTGTTTTTTTATGTAACAATTTCCTAAAATCTGTCTGGTTTCAATATTATTGGATTTTTTCTTAAGAATTATTGAACACTGCTTAATCGCCTGATTATATTTTCTATCTTCATAATATGCTTTTGCGAGATAAATTCTTACTTCAATGTGTCCAGGGACTCGGTCTAGATATTTTGTAGCCAAAAGCTGAACAAGTGCATATTCTTTTTTATCAAAAAGTACTTCAACCTGTTCAAGTATATTTTTTGTAGAAAGCTGAAGTTCATCTCCTCTGTTTGATGAACCGCCCTGATATAATATAATTGAATACAAAATATAAATTGCTATTACAGCAACAAGAAATGCAACTATAATAATTATAATATTTGTATCTGTCATTAATTGAATTATCTCTCTTACCTGAAATCTAATACTATTATACACAATCTTTTATAAAAAAGAAACAGTTTACTTTTTTAAGGATTTAATTATATATTATAAGTATGAAAAGATTTTTTGTTTTTATATTGATATTTTCAGTTATACCTGCTTTTGTATATGCAGATGATTGGGATAATTTTTCGGGAGTTGAACATGCTTGGGACGGACAAAAGTCAATTACTAATAAAGAGTTTGAACAGGCAATAGATACTTTGGAAGGCAAAAAAAAGAAAAAAGAGGAAAAGCAGCGTAAGAAAAAAATAAAAAAAATAAGCGGCGGCGGAGAAAGTCTTCATCCTGACTTAAACCCTGAGAGTGAGATAAAATCTCTTACCCCGCTAAAAGAAAATGAGGATGGTATGCTTCTTAACGTTCCGGTACACATGGTAATTAATCAAGAAGTTTTGGATAAGGGTTTTTATAAGGTTATTGGTGAACGAGATAAAAAAGATAAAAATATATATCTTCTTTTTTACCAGTCACAATTTTTAAAGGGCAGAGTAAAGGCTAACGAAACTAAAGATGATTATGATAAAGATACAATTGATTTTGTCGAATTGATACCATATAACGATAAGTATGTCAAAATAATTTTTGGATCATTAGACTTTAATGCATATGCATTTGTAAAATATCAAAGAGATTAAAATTTAACGCGAAATTTTCCTGTGGAATCAAAAGTTAAAATATTAAGATTTGTAAACATTTTGCAAAAATAGACTTTCGAGGGGATGAAAAATAGTATATAATAAGTGTATATAAGTATATTATAAACTATAGAGAAACATTATGGAACCGGAAGCAATTGCGCCGTATTCGCCGACAACAATTTACGGACAATTAACGTCGCCGTTTACGCC
>CALUVK010000080.1 GCA_944324205.1 Candidatus Gastranaerophilales bacterium
ACTTTTGTTCTATCTTCATCTGATAAAATATTCAGATATGCATTTTTTATTTCTTCATCTGAATATTCAGGGGATGAAGTTTGTTTTATTTTTTCAAAACCAAAAATCCTGCTAATATCATCTTCTGTAACTTCTCCATTTTGAAAAGCTTTTTTAGTTTTTGTTATAAAAAGAGAAATTTCTTTATCTGTATCAAGATAATTATTGTTATTAGTATCAGAGGATTGTGCGAATTCTAATAATTTTCCTTTAAGTGTAGTTAAGTCAATTTTCATCAAATTATCTCCCGTGTTTACTTATATATGTATAAAGTATTTTCACGGGAAATAATTGCCAGAATTTTACAAAAATTGTTACAAATAAGTAATACTTCTGTGTACAGAAATCACACAGGATGAATTTTGTTATTTAACCTGTGATTGGATAATATTATCATTGAAATATTTATTAGCAACACTAATAATATCAGAAGCTGTGACTTCATCAATCATTTTGGTATAATTATTTAAAAAATCATATCCAAGTCCGTAAGCTTCAAATGCTCCGATGTTAGCAGCTTTTTCTGAATTTGTTTCCATAGCTATTATAAAACTTCCTTTTAATCTATCTTTTGCATCTTGAAGTTCAGTATCGGATACAAATTCGATTTTAAGCCTATTGATTTCATTTAATATCTTTTTTCTGGAATAATCCAAAGTATCGGGATTTGTTCCGATATAGGTTGTAAAAATTCCGCCAAGCATAAGTGGAGAATAGCTTGAACCTAATTGATAGGCTAAGCCGTCTTGTTCTCTAAGGTTTCTGAATAATCTTGAACTCATTCCGGAGCCAAGCAGAGTATTTATAACTTTTAGGGTAACAAAATCTTTTTGATTTTTAACTCCGGCTGTTTGCCAACCCATAAAAAGCCATGCTGTTTGGAGGTCTTTTATTGTTTGAGAAGTTGTTTTAGGTGTTGTTAGTTTTGTTACACTGTAATTAGAAAAATTAACAGCAGCGTGTTTTTTATTTGGAATAATTGTGCCGAATGAACTAATCATTTTTTCGGTATCCACATTTCCATTAATTGAAACAATAATATTTTTTGCATCTAATATATCATTGTAATATCTTAAAACATCTTCTCGTTGAATAGACGGTAATGTTTTTTCTAAAATCTTATTTGAATGTGAATATACGCTGTTTTCAAACATTATTGTTTTGTAATTTTCAAGAGCAATATTCATTGGTACATCCCGATTTTGTTTAATTTTAGCAAGAATTTCTGAACGTTTTTTTTCGAGTTCATAGTCATCAAATATTGCATGATTGATTATTTCATCTAAAATATCAAGTGTTTTGTCAATTTGAGCAGTTGTTGTTTGAATATTAATAGTGAAAAAATCTTCTCCGCATGCCGGAGCTATTTGAATTCCGTTTTCGTCAAGAATTTGAGCAAGTTCCTGAGCAGAGTATTTTTTTGTGCCTTTTAATAATGTACTGGCGGCTAACGTTCCTTCTCCGGGAATTTCTTCCAGAAACTCGCCTCCCTTTGCAATAATGGTAATTGCTATAATGTCATTATTTTTATTTTCATTAATTAATAATGTTGAACCGTTATCAATAGTGTATTTTGTAACTCCATTGTGTTCAGAAATTTTTTGTGCTGTATGTTGAATTTGAGCCTTAGTTTCGAGTTTTTCCATTGATTTTGGAAGAGCTATAGAAATAGCACTTTTATTTATACCTAAATATTTCTGAGCAGCAGATTTAACTTCTTCTGCGCTGACTTTTTGTATGCCATCTACATAATTGTCATACAGTTCTGAACTGTTTGTAAGTGTCATTATGTATCCAAGTTCGGATGAAATATTAGATGTAGATTCACGTGAATAATAGGTATTTTGAATTATCATATTTTTAGCACGTTGTAGTTCTTCATCCGTAATGCCATATTTTTGAATGTATGAGATTTCTTCAAAAATCGCTTTTTCTAATTTTTCAAGACTTGAAGGGATAAAATTTGCAGTAATATAAAAAATCCCATCGTCTCTAAAACCGCCAGATGAAGCTGAAATAGAATATGCAAGCCCTTTTTGTTCTTTTATATTTCTGTATAATTTAGAAGATTTGCCCCCGCCGAGGACTTCAGATAAAACATCTAACGCTAATATATCCTTATCAGAGATATTAACTCCTCTAAAACCAATCATCATATAGCCAGAAGCGGTATCTGTATATTCAATTTTTCGTTTTTGAACTTGAATTTGATTTTCTTTCTTAAAACGTTTTTTTACAGGTTTTTTATATTCCTGATTAAAACATTGTTGGATTTTGTTTATTGCTTTTTGTGTGTCAACATCACCGATAACCAATGTTATCATATTTGAAGGTGTATAGTACTGGTTAAAATAATCCAGAATTTCTTCTCGTCTTATTGTTCCAATAATATCAGCAGAACCGATTACTTTTCTTTTGTATGGGTGTGTTGTATACATCATGTCATTTAGATTGTCATAAACTTGTTTAGATGGAGTATTTTCATCTTTTGCAATTTCTTCTAAAACAACTTTTCGTTCTTTTTCTAATTCTTTTCTCGGAATTTGGGGATGAAGAAGCATGTCTGAATGGAGCTCCATAGCAGTATCAAAATATTCTGAAGGAATTGTTATATAGTAATGGGTAAAATCTTTGCTTGTTGCCGCATTAACAATCGCTCCTTTGGATTCTAATATTCTGTCAAATTCGCCTGTTGGATGCGCTTTTGTTCCTTTAAAAAAAAGATGTTCTAAAAAATGTGATACGCCGTTGTTCTTGTCGGTTTCATTAATGGATCCTGTTTTAATCCAAGTATCAATGGTAACAAGCGGGTTATTTTTTATTTCATATACAACGACAGTTTGTCCGTTAGGAAGTTTTTGTACCGTATAATCTCCTGCCCAAACAGTGCCGGCAAATATTAACATTACCAGTATAATTATTATTCTTTTCATAAAAATCCCCTTATCTCTTTATCTAAATATATAATAATATACTCTGATAATAATTTCTACTATGGAGGAGGATTAAATATTTTGAGTTATGTGGTTGGGCTGGATATTATTTTTTATATCGTGCTGGGGTATAAACATATTTATAAGTATTTTCAGAAGTATATTGAATAGGAACTTCAAAATCTTTCGGATTTATCTTTTTTTGCTCTGTTGTATTGTTTTCTTCAATCTTAACTTCAAGTTTGGGTATGACGATATCGGATTTAGTTTTTGTAGATTTTGGAGAAATCTTTTCTGTTTGTTGCTCCGGTTTTGTATGTATCTTATGAAGTTCTGTTTTTGCAGGTATAGCAGATTTTTTTTCTTTAATCAAAGTTTCTTTTTCAGAAGTTTCAGGAATAATACTTTCTTTGTTTTGAAGTATTTTTTCTGTTTTGGGTAATGTTGTTGTTTTGTTTGTTTTTAAAAGAACCAGTGCAAATACAAGCGCTAAAATTGCTGCAAATAAAACTGTTAACCATACTTTTTTATTATTCATATAATTTCATTTTATACTACAAAATTGTATTTGGCAATAAAACATTAATATTTTGTGATATGTGTTATAATTAAACACGGAGGAATATTATGAAAAAACGGGCAATAATTATAGTTATAGATTCTATGGGTATTGGCGCGATGCCTGATTGCGAAGAATTTGGAGATACCAAAGAATGCAATACTCTGAAAAATGTGTGCGAATTTAATCACGGACTTGATGTTCCTGTTCTGGAAGCTATGGGAATCGGGAATATTCAGGATTTTAAGGGAATAAAAAAGACTGCAACTCCGATTGCACAATACGGAACTTTGGAAGAAAAATCAAAAGGGAAGGATACAACAACAGGACATTGGGAAATTGCTGGGCTTGTTTCTGAAAAACCTTTTGCGACATTTCCGGAAGGATTTTCAAAAGAATTGATTGATAAGTTTATTAAAGAAACCGGTTGCGGAGGTGTTTTAGCTAATATTCCCGCAAGCGGAACGGCAATTATTGAAAAACTTAATGACGAACATCATAAAACAAAATATCCTATTGTTTACACTTCTGCTGACAGTGTTTTCCAAATAGCACTTGATACTGATATGATACCTTTAGAGACGTTATATAAATGGTGTGAAATTGCACGTCGTATTCTCGATGAAGGTAATTATAACGTAGCAAGAGTTATAGCGCGTCCTTATAAAGTCATTGATGGTAAACCGACTAGAATTTCCAAAGACAGACGTGATTATTCAATGCAGCCGCCAAAACCGACATTATTGGATAAAGTTAAAAATGCCGGCGCTAAAGTTATAGGTATAGGAAAAATAGAAGATATTTTTTCAAAGGCCGGAATTACCCATGCAATTCATACAGGTTCTAACAAAGAAGGACTTGAGCTTACTATAAAAGCACTTAATGGAACCCTTGATTTGGAAAAAATAAAATATTCAGGGATAAATATTACGGACAATGACCGCGAAATAATATTTACTAATCTTGTTGATACGGATATGCTTTTCGGACACAGAAATAATGCGGAAGGATACGGCAGGGCAATAGAAGAAATTGATGATTATCTGGAGAAAATTATTCCGCTAATTGGGGAAAACGATTTACTCATAATCACAGCAGACCATGGCTGCGATCCTACAGTTCCGGGTACGGATCATACAAGAGAAAAAGTTCCTGTCCTTTATTATTCTCCGGCGCTTGAACCAAAAGATTTAGGCGTAAACAAAGGGTTTGACACGATTGCGGAACGGGTTTCCGATTGGATATTTTAAAAATTTAGTTTTAAGTGTATAATATAAATGTTCAAAATCTTTTGAACGTAAAATAAAAAGGAGAAATGAAAATGAACGTAACTATTGAAGATTCTTGTATCGGATGCGGCGCTTGTGAATCAATATGCGACGCAGTTTTTCATGTAGAAGATAGAGCGGAAGTTAATCCCGCAGGTATTGCCGGAAACGAAGAATGCGTACAAGAAGCTGCAGGTGCTTGTCCTGTTTCAGCTATAATTGTTGAATAATTGAATAAACTAATTAAAGGGGCCAAAGCTATTTTAGCTTTGGCCCCTTTTTACCTTTATTTTTTCATGTATAATTAATTTATGTTTAAGAGAGTATTGTGTTTTTTTGTATGCTGGATGTTTTTGATTTCAAACGGTGTGTTTGCAATAGAACATGATGACGACTTATTTAAACCAATTGAAATCAAAGAAGGAATGAGTCTTTCAGTATCGGATTGCGTTGCAAACGCTTTTAAAAACAGTCCTAAAATAAAACGTAAAAAATACAATCTTGATGTTGCAAAAAGCAATGTTGGAATTGCCAGGTCGCAATATTTTCCCGTAATCGGTGCAGGAGTTGGGTTTTATAATGAGAATAATTCCGATAATATTTATTATAACAGTCATTACCGTGAACTTCCGAATGTCGGATTTACAATCAATAAAATGATTTGGGATTTCGGTAAAACTACGGCTTACATTAAAATGGAAGAGTTTTATAAGCTCGGTGCCGAATATGAATTTATGGACAGCCTCTGTTCAACTCTGTTCGATGTAAAAGCCAAATATTATAACCTTCTGCGTGCTAAAGCTTTCGTTCAGGTTGCTCAAAATAATGTTGAAATTAACGAAAATTTTGTTAAGCTTGCAAAAAAAGCGCCTGACTTAAAAACGGCAGAACTACAGTTAAGTGAAGCAAAAATAAATTTGATTGAGGCAAAAAATAATTATCTGAACGCAAAAGTTGATTTGAATAACTCAATGTATTTGGAAAATCCACCGGATTTTGATATACAAAATACAAGAACTTTTGACTTTAATAATTATTATGCTTATAATTCTGCAAATGAACCACAGCAGTTTTCCGGATATCAGTTCAGTTTTCCGCGTAATAAAGCTGTTCAAATGGCGTACGATAATAGTCCTGATTTGCAAATACTGATTTCTTCAAAAAAAGCTATGGAGCAGTCGCTTTTGTATATTAAGAGAACTTATTTCCCTGAACTTTCCGCAGGTGCCGGATATGGATTTATTAACTCTAATCAAACTTCTGATAATAATTTTCAGGTCGGAGTTAATCTAAATTCCAGTGTAAATCTGATGGAACTTAAGCATTCGATAAAGGGTGCCGATGCGCAGTTAAAGCTTGCCGATAATGAAATTACGCTTTTCAAGAAAGATTTGTTTTACGAAGTTAATCGTGCCTTTAATAATGTAGATAAAGCTGAAAGAGAAATTCCTGCTGCTCAGCAGGCTTCAAAACAATCGCTTGAAACTCTTAAACTTGTTGAAGGGAAATATAAATCAAATGAACTCAATTACGTTGCTCTCCAGGATGCCAGAAAAGATTATATTCATTCTGTTCAGGAGTATGTAGAAAGCCTTTATAATTATAATATGGCACTTATTCAGGTTGAAATGGCAATGCATTATCATATTGTAGATATACACCATAAAACGGAACATGCTATGTGCTATCATTCAGAAGAAATTATAAATCATTTGAATGAAGTTCTGGGCTGTGATGAAAATGAGATTAAAGCTGTTAAAAAAAACAAACATAAAAACAATGCACTATAGCAGCAGGTTTTGCCTGGCTGAATATTACAAAAATAAAATTTTAAGTTTTGTAAAAAAGTTTTAAAAAAACATGTTGACATTTAAAATTGATGTCATATGATAAAAAATGTCGGTTGTGAAACCCGGTGTTGATGAGGCGTTAGATACGCAGCTGGAGGAAATAAGTATTCCGGTCATCTTCACGAAATAGAGCCTAAAATTTTTATAAATAGCATGAAAATCAATAAGGCAAAATGCAGAGCAATCTGCTTTGCACTTTGACAACAGAATAGCTGAAGACGAAAAACTTGTTAATTCGCAAGTGATACGGACAAAAAAATGAAGTT
>CALUVK010000081.1 GCA_944324205.1 Candidatus Gastranaerophilales bacterium
CGGGGAGCTACCTTGCCATAAATCTGAGTTTGCTATTCAATTGTCAATGGCTTAGTTGCTTCGAGCGCGGCTCTCACATTTTCTTTAATCTCGCTCACTGTCGTTCACTCGGGGAGCTACCTTGCCATAAATCTGAGTTTGCTATTCAATTGTCAATGGCTTAGTTGCTTCGAGCGCGGCTCTCACGTTTTCTTTAATCTCGTTCACTACCGTTCACTCTGGGAGCTACCTTGCCATAAGTCTAAATTTGTTATTCAGTTGTCAATGATAGGCTGGGTTACTACCTGACAACAACTATCCTCTCATAAACATTTTTTAATTTCAAGCACAAAAGAAGAACCTGTTTTATAACAGGTTCCCTTTTGTGATTAATCGTCGATTTCAGGGCGGTCGGCTCTTGGCGGAAGCGGTCGGTCAGGATGATGCTTCATCATCTTTTTATGGAAGTCGCCTCTGTGACCTCTGTCAAAATGATGATGGTGATGGCATTTGCAAGGGCAAATTACTTGCGGCCCGGGGCCAAAAGCATACGGATTCATCGGCATCGGAGGCATTGGCGGTTTGTGGAGAGCTGCAAACAAGCTCAATGCTAAAAATACACCGACGAATGTTCCGCCTGTTACGATTAAGAATTTTTTAAAACCTTTACTCTGGCATACACATGTATGTTTTTCTTCTGCAACTTTGTTTTCATCTGTCATAATAAATTCTCCTATACAATCTACATAACTATAACGAAATTAAATTTTATTTTGTTCATTTTTTGTTAAAATGTTTTTATGGGTATTTATTCAGAAAAAGCAGCTCATAATTTTTTAAGCGGATATAACTGCGCGCAAGCCGTTTTGCTGGCATTTGCCGGTAAAGCCGGTCTTGAACCAGAATACGCTTTAAAACTTGCATCTTCTTTCGGAGGCGGCATGGGGAGGCTTAGGGAAGTCTGCGGTGCAGTAAGCGCCATGTTTATGGTTGCTGGAATTCTTAAAGGATATACGGAGCCTGCTGATGATGAAATTAAAGCAAAACACTATGCGCTTATTCAGGATTTAGCTTCTGAATTCAAATCAAAGTACAATACGATTATCTGCAGAGAGCTTTTAGATTTACCTCCCGGTGCAGATTCACCTGTTCCGTCTAAAAGAACCGACGAATATTATCAAAAACGACCGTGCGAAGATTTTATCCGGACAGCCGGTGAAATTATTGAAGCTAAGCTTTTAAATTAGCGGAGCAAATACTTTATAGTATAGATAAACAGCCACAAGCATTAAAAGCCATCCGCTTATTTTCATCAAAGCATCAGAAAACCCTGCCATTTTTTTCAGGTTTTTAACGCTTGATGTAAACAGTCCTGCAATAATCAGGATTACTCCTTGTCCCAGAGCAAATAAAAACAGCATTATAACAGCAGCGGGAAGATTTTTCCCGATTGCCGCAAATGCCATAATCCCCGCTAAAATCGGAGTTGAACAGGGAGTTCCCGCCAGTGCAAAAGTTATTCCCAAAAGAATAGGGTATATAAAAAGCGAATTAGTTGAATTCTGCGGAATTGCTTTTATTATAACCGGCATGTCAAAATCGAGAATTCCGCTTATTTTAAGCCCCATAACCAGAAGCAGAGATGCCATAATAAGCGTAAAATATCCGCCCAGAGCTGAGGCAAAAACGCTTCCGGTAACTGCACAAATAATTCCGATTATTGAAAATACAATCGCTGTTCCGAATATAAAGAACAGAAGCTGGATAAACATTCTAAACGGAGTTTCCTTAGAGTATCCGCCTACATATCCGATAATTAAAGGAAGCATTGCAAGCGAGCAGGGAGAAATTGATGCAATAATTCCTCCTGCAAAAGATGCCAGAAACATTAAGAACCAGATATGCGCCCCTGTTATTTCCGTTGAAAATATTTGTACAAGATTATCCATTGGTTATCTCTTTCAGATAGTTTTCTAAAATCTGCGGCTGCATGCTGCCTTCAATACGTCTTGTAACATTTCCCGTTTCGTCTTTAAAAACAGTTGTCGGAACGAGCTTAACTTCGTATTTCTTAATCATTTCGCGCGTTTCATTGTTCTTTTGAGTTACGTCAATTTTCTTTAAGCTGATATCTTTTGAGTATTTCGGGAAAACCTCGTCAAATATTTTTTCCAACTCCTGACACTCATAACACATAGGAGATGAGAACTTGATAATTTCAGCACCCTGCGAGGCAACGGATGGCAATGTCGTGAGTTTGTCTCTTGTAAGCCCGAAATAAACTGCAAGAGGCACTATAAAAATTGCCATAATGATAATAATGTTTCTGTTCATAATTTAACTCCTTTACATAGTCTACCATAGAATATTATGAAGTTACAAAATATAAAATTAATACATCAGGTAGTTTTTATTTCTAAAATTACAAAATATTTTTTACCTATTGTCTACATTACTACTATAAACAGTAATAAGTTTATGCTACCATTTTTATTATGAATAGAATTAAACTGCTAGCAGAAGATGAGCTTAATATAATTAATTCTGGATTAACTAATCTTTTTGTCGGCAATGAAAAAATTTATTATGAATTAAAAAATTTTATAAATAGTCCAAAGAAAAGAATACGCTCGCTCTGTGCTATTTTATATTTTAAGGGATTGGGCGTTAATATTGGCAACGATTTAAGTGAGATTTTGATTATTGGTGAACTTATTCATAATGCTTCTCTTTTGCATGATGATGTTATAGATAGTGCAAGATTGAGACGGGATAATTTAACACTTTGGGCTAAATATTCACCTCAGGTATCAATTTTATCAGGAGATTTACTTGTATCTTTTGCCACAGAAAAACTTATTAAGTTAAAGAATTTTGAAATTATAAAATTTTTTCAGGTATGTACTCAAAATATGAGTGAAGCAGAAATAAAACAATATTTCCTACGCGGTAACAAAACAACGTTAGAAGAATACATAAGTATTGCCGATGGAAAAACTTCAAGCCTTTTCAGAGCAATATTTAAAAGTTGTGCATTAATTACTAATATAAACATAAATAAAGCAGAAATGTTTGCTAAAAATTTCGGAATATTATTTCAGCTAAAAAATGATTTAGAAGAATGTTCCGCACAATCAGATAAACAGAATAAAATATTTACTCCCAAAGATATTTTAGGTATTGAAAAAACTCATATTTTAATAGATAATTATCTGGAGGATATAAGAAGAGATTTAGAGGAGTTTCCGGAAAGTATTTATAAACAAGGACTAACGGATTTATTAAATAATTTATGATTGATAGAGAAAAACTAAAAGCAAATATAAAAGAAACAATCGATACAGTCGTTTTTGTTGTTGTAGCGGTCATTTTAATAAGATTTTTTATTGCTGAATTAAGATGGATTCCGTCAGGTTCCATGATTCCAACACTGGTGGAAGGTGATAGAATTGTTGTAGAGAAGCTTTCAAAATTTCCTAATTTGATAAAAAATCACCGGTTTGAAAATTCTCCGAAGCGCGGCGATGTAATGATTTTTTACCCGCCTTTTGTAAAACTAGAAACAACTCCTTGGGCAGTATTCAGCCGTCTTACCGGATTCTTTTGTAAAGATATCGCTTATATAAAACGTGTAATAGGACTTCCGGGTGAAAAACTGGAAATAAAAGAGAATACAGATGGTTCTTTCACCGTATATATTAATGATAAACCTCTTGAAGAAAATTATATTAAAAGTAAGTATGATTTTCATAAATGCCGCGAAGACATGTTTTGTGGTCCATTAATTATTCCGGAAAATCAGTACTTTATGATGGGTGATAACAGAGGAAACTCTATGGACAGTCGTTTTTGGGGAACTTTACCTAAAGAAAGATTTATTGGTCGTGCGGTTTTTCTATTTTGGCCACCAACGCATATGAGAGGATTGTAGATAAAACTGCAATATTTACAGTATAGAAATTGTTTATTTTAAATTTTGTCCAATCTTATATGGATAAAAGCTCAAAATGATTTTTATTATATGAAATCAACCCTTCTTTTTGCAACTTGGAAAGTTCAAAGCTCATAGCGCTTCTGTCGACATTCAAATAATCTGCTAAATCCTGACGGTTAAATTGTATTTCAAAGCTGTTTGAATGTTTCTTCTGAGCTTCATTTGATAGATATGTGAGCAGCTTCTCACGAATAGATTTTTGTGAAACGTTCTCAATTTTTTGAATAAGTTCAATATTTTCTTTTGATAGAATTTGGAAAAGATTATTGATAAGAATTTTGTGCCTGGTACAGGCGTTCTGGCACATTGAAGTACATTTTTCATAGCTTAATACAAGAACATGTGTATCTTCTACTGCAACAGCATCAATATTTGATTCAATATCTTTTGAGCCGACAAAAGATAACGCAAGATTTTGATTTTTGCCTAATCTAGTTATAATTATTCTTCGACCCCAGTAAGAGTCTTTTTCAATATTAACTCCGCCTAATAAAATAAGATATATATTGGAGATCATATCGCCCTGTCTTATAATCATATCACCTTTTTCATATCTGCGTATACGGGCATGGAAACATTCAAGAAGCCCTTTTAATTCTTCGTCATTCATTCCATAAAATACTGGTGAATTTTTTATTTGGTTATAAAATTTCTCTAACTTTTCCATATTTGTCATTATATTTCAAAAATATTATAAAAACACCAAAACGGATTTCATTTCAACATTACCATCAGCACTGAAATATCAGCTGGCTTAACGCCGCCAATTCTTGAAGCCTGGGCAAGGTTCGTGGGACGTATTTTTTCTAACTTTTCTCTAGTTTCTGTGGATATGTGTTTTATTTTAGAATAATCAATATTTTGAGGAATTTTGTATTTTTCTAGCTTTTCTGAGGTTTCAACTTGCATTTCCTGGCGTTTTATGTATCCTTCATATTTTATTAAAACTTCAACCTCTTCAGTTATATCTTCGGGTAAGTTTAAATTTTTTGTTTCAATGTCGAGCTCTTTAAATATTTCATAATTAATATTTGGTCTTTTTAAAAGCTCTGCAAGGCGCATACCTCGTTCTATATTTTCACCATACTTTGACAGAACCTCATTAACAATATTATTGGCAGGAATTTTTGTTTCTTTTAATCGTTCGATTTCTTTTTGTATTTTATATTGCTTATCTAAATATCTGTTATATTGCGCATCATCAATTAAACCAATTTTATACCCAATTTCACTCAAGCGCGCATCTGCATTATCTTGTCTTAAAAGTAGCCTGTATTCAGAGCGCGATGTAAGCATTCTGTAAGGTTCTTGAATATCTTTTGTAACCAAATCATCAATTAAAGTTCCAATATACGAAGATGCACGTGAAAGTTCCAGCGGTTCTGAATTATTCAAATAATTAACAGCATTTATTCCGGCTATTAAACCTTGAGCTGCAGCTTCTTCGTACCCGCTGGTACCATTAATCTGACCAGCAAAAAACAGTCCTTCAATATCCTTAGACATAAGAGAATGTTTTGTTTGTATTGCCGGTACATAATCATATTCAACAGCATATGCAGGTTTTATAATATGAGCTTTTTCTAAGCCTGGAAGCGAACGCAGCATCTCTACCTGTACACACGCCGGAAGACTTGTAGAAAAACCTTGTATATAAACCTCATAAGTATTCAAACCTTCTGGTTCAATAAAAATATGATGCGAAGGGTTAGAAGCAAACCTTACAATTTTATCTTCAATGGAAGGGCAGTAACGCGGTCCAACCCCTTGGATTAATCCTTGATACATTGGAGATTTATCAAGATTTGCTCTTATAATACTATGAGTTTCCTCATTTGTTCTGGTTAAATAACAAGGAACTTGCGGTCTTACAGGACGATTGGGCTTGAAAGAATAAAAACTCAACTTTTCATCTCCGGGTTGAATTTCCATTTTTGAATAATCAATAGTTCTTTTATCAACTCTTGCTGGAGTACCGGTTTTAAGTTTTTTAGTTTTAATTCCGTGTCTTCTTAGTGAATCAGATAATCCGATTGCAGCACGTTCACCAAGTCTGCCTCCGGAGTATGCTTGTAAACCAACATACATTTTCCCTTCCAGAGAAGTCCCTGTAGTAAGTATTATGGCATTACAGGAATATTCAAGTCCATATTCATCAACGGCACCTGTAATTTTTCCGTCTTTTACCTGAATTTCCGTAATACATGTTTGTTTAATCCAAATATTATCAGTATTTTCAAGAATATTTCGCATATATTGCGTATATTCTTTTTTATCAGATTGTGCTCTTAAAGCCCGAACAGCTGGACCTTTTGAAGAATTTAAAGTTTTCATCTGGATATAAGTAGCATCAGCGGCTTCCCCCATAACACCGCCTAATGCATCTATTTCTCTAACAAGTGTTGATTTTGCAGGCCCTCCAATAGCAGGATTACAGGGCTGCAGGGCAATATTATCAACATTTAAAGTACACAATAAAACATTGCACCCTAATTTTGCAGCAGAAATGGCTGCCTCGCATCCGGCATGACCGGCACCAACAACAATAACATCAAATTTATTATTTAAATAATCCGAGCTAGTCATAGTTTGATTATACTACAAACCAGAAATCAAAAAACAAAAGAACCGGATATTTTATTAAATATCCGGTTCTTTTGTTTTTAATTACTTTAAATTATACAGCAGCTTTTGATTTTTCAATACAATTAATAAGAGTAGAAGCTACTGTTTTTTGTTCTTCTAAAGTTAATTCCGGGAACATTGGAAGAGAAATAACCATTTCCGTATCTTTTTCAGTATTTGGTAAAGTTCCTTTGCCCCATCCGAGATGTTCGTGAACTTTTTGAAGATGTAAAGGAATCGGATAATAAAGCATAGCACCAATTCCAGC